>CAZEVV010000087.1:9443-10998 GCA_964515675.1 uncultured Paludibacter sp.
TTTATTGGCTACTACCAAAATGCGACAGTCATCTTCTGTAAATTTTTCGCGTGTTTCTTTTTCGGCAAAACCATTAATTTTTTCTTCGGAATACTCAATTCCATTGACCAACTTTTTACCAGAAAACGCAATCAGTATTTTAAATGGATTTCCAATTTGATACAGTAAGTTTTGTATTGCAACATAATAATTTATAGCCGATTCAATGCTCTGTGTTACAACCATTGCCTTGGCTTTTCCTTTCAGTTTTTTAGGATTAACCACCTTGTTTACAAAATGATCGAGCATTATATCGGCCTTAGTACCAATTGTTTGTTGGTGTCGCTCTACATAAGCTTTTAGTTTTTTTTGCGCCTTAACGGTATCAAACAAGGGGTTTTCTTGAATTGATTTTTCTATTTCGTAATAGCTTTTGTATGTAGTGTAATTGGCTAGCACATCCAAAATAAAGCCCTCTTCGATGGCTTGCTTCATCGAATACAAGTGAAAGGGCTTAAACTTTCCGTCGGGTTGTTGAATACCAAACTTCTCCAATGTATTATTTTTAGGCGTAGCCGTAAATGCAAAATACGATGCATTGCCTCGCATGCGACGCGAGCGCATTGTTTCCAATATCAAATCCTGTGCGTCTTCGTATTCATCATCGCTATTGTTGTTTCCCATCACACGGTTTAAATTGTCGGCTGCCGAACCACTCTGACTGCTATGTGCCTCGTCGATGATAACAGCAAAACGTTTATCGCTCAAATCGGCTATACCATCCACTATAAACGGGAACTTCTGTATGGTGGTAATTATAATGCGTTTACCTGTTTCCAAACTGTGTTTTAAGTCTTTCGAAGAATAGGCTGGCGCCACAATATTCTTAACTTCCGAAAACTCTTTTATATTTTCACGCAATTGCTTATCGAGCAAGCGGCGGTCGGTAACTACAATCACCGAATCGAACAATGGATTAGTTGTGCCTTTACTGCCTGGAATAGTATCGCTTTCGGGATAGGTTTCTATCAACTGATACGCCGCCCAGGTTATGGAGTTCGATTTACCCGAACCAGCTGAATGCTGAATAAGGTAAGTTTGACCAACACCTTTGTGCGAAGCATCGGCTATAAGTTTACGCACTACATCTAACTGATGATAACGTGGAAAAAATAAACTCTTTTTGCTCAATGGGTCTTTATCTTTCCCATCGAAGCGTACAAAATGCTGTATAATATTGGCAACACTCTCGCGGGTAAGCACTTCGTCCCACAAATAAGCTGTTTTATGCCCGAAAGGGTTCACCGGATTGCCTTTTCCAAAGTTATTACCCAAATTGAATGGAAGAAAAAAAGTATCTGCACCATTTAGTTTGGTGGTCATATACACTTCGTCGGTATCAACTGCAAAATGCACTATGCACCGCCCAAAGTTCAATAGCGTTTGTGTTGTATCACGTTTAAATTTATACTGACTCTGTCCGTGCACTTTAGCATTTTGGCCTGTCCAATGATTCTTAAGTTCGAGTGTACAAAAAGCTATACCATTCACAAACAACACCATGTCAATCTCCTCC
>CAZEVV010000088.1:0-10951 GCA_964515675.1 uncultured Paludibacter sp.
CTAAAATTGTGTAAATATCAAATTTAGGGTGTTTATAAACAATTTCGTGTTTCGTACCTGCCTCCTCCCTCATTCTTTATGAGATAAACCTGAGGTACGAGAGAACTTTCGTGTTTCAGGCATTGGAAAGAGAAAAGGCTTGGCGTGAATTGAATCACACCAAGCCTTTTTTAAATTATATAAAGTACTAATTATGCAAACATTGCATACAAAACACCTGCTACACCAATGGCACAAAGTGTGTAAACTACGCCTACTGGCATGCGGTCGTTTTTCTCCATCGTACGACCGAAAATCCAGAACACGAATGGGTGTACAAGAAATGGCATTGCAAATACAAAAGCAATCATACCAGCAGCTTGTGCGCCAAACATACCTCCTTGCAAGGCTGCAAATAAGCCAAAGTGCGAAATGGCAGCCGAGTTAGCCATAACAGCATAATCTAAAGGCATGCCTGCAATGGTAAGGATAGTGAAACCGCCGAAAACGGCTGTGAGCTGCCAGCCTAACGAGAATAACATGAGGCCTTTAATTTCGGTTGCATCGTCTTTTTTAGCATTGCGTAAAATAAACAACGACCAAACGGTGAATGCCAAACCAACGGCCACAACGAGAAGTGCCCATGGCATTTGCAAACCTCCACTTTCGACACTTGATGCCAAAATTGAGAATACGAAAATGTGGCCTACGAAAGGAATATTAATCATGATAGGTGCACGAACAGCAGCAGCAGGACCAAAGTCGCCGGCCGTACAAGCGCCCGTGAGACCCGAGTGCGAAAGCGAGCCAGCCATACCAGGCGCAAGGTTGCGAATACCATTGGCGCGACCAAAAAGAATGAGCAATGTTAAACCACCGAACATCCACATGAGTTGTCCGAAAAAGCCGAACGAAAGTACCGAAGTCATACCTTCGAGACCGAAAGCGTCGGCAATGCGTGAGCCACCCACCATAAAGTTGGCTGCCAAAACTACCGGTATACCAGCAAAAAGAAGTGCGCGAATAGTTGGACCAAATTTCCAGCGTGAGAAAATCATACCCATGCTCACCGAAATAATCATTGCGAAGAAAATTTCGGGCAATGCAATATACTGACGAATCCATTGCGCAATGTAGTAGGCAATCACCAAAACGGCTATGATAATAGCAGTTTCGAGTACACCTTTGCGTATATAAAGACTTTTGTTGGTGATTTTTGCGCGATGGTCGATAAGAATGATAGAAGCTACAAGTCCAATGTAGCCAAGAATTGGATAAAAACCATCGAGGTCGCTACCATTGCTAAAGCCTACGATGGTGCGTTTGATGGATTCGATACCGAGCAGGATGAAGAATGCACGTATCAAAAACATGAACTGTGTGAATTTTGTGCCCAAAAACACCTCTTCGTTGGATTGCACCATGAGGTCGATGTCGTCGATTTTCTTTTTCGACATGATTTTGCGAATTTCTTGTCCACCAACAAAAAACGAAGCCGCAAGCGCTGTAATGGTTACTTTACTTGCCAAGTCCATAATCGGAAATTCGGGTAAACCAGGCGTTGCCATGCCAGTGTTTACTAGAATATAACCCATGAGTAGCCCAAAAACTACAATTATCAGAATGGGAGAATAGCGCGTGCCAGCAACCACTGTACGCGACACAAGAACCATAGAAATAACAATTAGAAATGTGAGCCACAACTGATTAAGTATGTGGGCATTGACTAAGTGAGAAGCAATTTGTTCCATTAAAAAATTAATTAAATTAAGTTTGTTTTATCGTTTGAAATTGATTTTGTTAGTCAATCGTTTTAACAAAAAAAGTGCTTAAATGATTGATTGATACAAAAGTACAGCAAAATTTTTGATTTACTGCAAATTGGTTTAACACTTTTTTAAATTGTATTTTTTTATTAATAATATTTCAGAAATTTAGCAGATGATTATTTTGCTTACAGTTTAATAGTTGAGATTGGTTTTTATAGGTTATGTGGAGAGTGTGAAATTGCAAGGATTGCAACCAAAACTTAGTACCCAAAGTGTGATAAACTAGTGCCAACAAGAGCGATGGTCTGGATTCAAAACTTCTGTAATAATAAAGGCACGGATTACAACCAATGGTCAGTGACCAAAGGGAGATAAATCCGCGCCAACTATAACATCAGAGTTAGTTACAAGTAAATCTTATTCTTTTGTTTTTCTTTTCTTTAATCTTTCTCTTTATGTCTCTACTCTTTTATCTTTTATCTTTTATCTTTTATCTTTTATCTTGATTCTTGGCTCTTTGCTCTTTGCTCTCTCTACAACAACCCCCTTATTCTGTCGTCGAAAGCTGTAAGTGCTGCTTTTGCACCTTCGCCCATCGAAATAATAATTTGTTTGTAGGGCACAGTTGTAACATCGCCAGCGGCAAAAACACCAGATTGGCTAGTACGGCAATGACCGTCGATTTCTATTTCTCCCATTTTATTGGTATTTAAATGCCCTTTAAATACTTCGCTATTAGGCGCCAAACCTATTTGCACAAAAATACCATCGAGTTCAACTATACGCTCTTCGTTGCTGTTGCGATCCTTCACGCGCAAGCCTGTTACTTTTTCGCCATTGCCCACTACTTCGGTGGTTTGCGAACTCACAAATATTTCGACATTGGGTAAACTAGCCGCTTTTTCTTGCAATACTTTGTCGGCTTTTAGCGTATCCATAAATTCGAAAACGGTTACTTTGCTACAAATGCCCGCCAAATCGATGGCTGCTTCGATGCCCGAATTTCCACCTCCAACAACAGCAACATGTTTGCCTTTATAAAATGGGCCATCGCAGTGCGGACAAAAAGCTACGCCCTTGCCCATATAATCTTTTTCGCCTGCAATGTTGAGTTGTCGCCACTTGGCTCCTGTTGCAACAATTACAGCTTGTGTTTCGAATGTTTCGCCACCTTCCACCTCGATGGTTTTGTTGGTGCTACCGAAGTTTACATTTACAACTTTGCGATGTTCGAAAACTGCAATATTGTATTCGGCCATGTGTTTTTTGAGGTCGTTGGCTAGCACTTCACCCGTAGTTTTGGGTGTTGATATTAAGTTTTCGATGCCCAGCGTTTCTTTTACTTGTCCACCAACTTTTTCGGCCAGCACAGCAACGCTCAATCCTTTGCGAGCCGAGTAAATGGCTGCCGAAGCACCCGCAGGTCCACCGCCAATCACTACAAGGTCGAAGGTTTTTATTTCGTGGCTTTGCTCCACCGCTTCCACACCAAATTTACTTTCGAGTTTAGCCAGCAACTCTCCAAAATCGGCCCTGCCAGCATGAATAAACTCGCCATTGGCAAAAACGGCAGGCACACCTTGCAGTTTTAGTGCATCTACTTCTTGCTGAAATAACGCGCCATCAACCATTTCGTTGCTAATGTTGGGGTTGAGAATGGCCATAATGTTGAGCGCCTGTACCACATCGGGGCAGTTGGTGCAAGTAAGCGATACATAAGTTGTGAGTTGTATGTTGCCTTTGAGCGCTTTTACTCGGTTTTGAATAAATTCGTCGGGCATATTTTTGCCTTTACCATCGCTGTTGAGAATGGCCAAAAGCAATGATGTAAACTCGTGCCCATTGGGAATGCCACGAAATGCAATGCCAGTATCGACATTATTTTTTAGTAAGCGAAATGCAAAACCTTTGCTATCGGTAATTTCTAACGAAATTTTTGGCGAAGTTTCGGCCACATCGGTAAGCATTGCTAGCAATTCGTTGTAACTTTCGTGTGCACTCGAAGCTTCAACACCGAATGTGTAGTCGGCCTTCAGGTCGGCAAAAATAGTTTTTAATTGTTCTTTTAATGAAGCGTCTAACATAGGAATGTTGTTTTATAACAACTCCCGATTCGCCATTTTTACATTTTGATACCGGGAGTTGATGTTTTTATTTGTGTGTGAAGATGTGCGAGAATTATGCCCCCTAACCCAAGGCCTCTACCCAACCCTCTCCACAGGAGAGGGGGTAAGAAAGGGGTATAAGTATAGAGCAGTTTATGCAAAATAATTATGCGTGAAAAATACTGGGCATGTTTTTTTAAATTTTGCCTACTAAATCGATGCTTGGTTTGAGTGTTGAGTCGCCTTTTTTCCATTTGGCAGGACAAACTTCGCCTACGTGAGTAGCCACAAATTGAGCGGCTTCTACTTTGCGCAATAGCTCGTCGGCATTACGACCGATAGGGCCATCGTTAATTTCAACCAAGCGAATAACACCATTTTGATCGGCTACAAAAGTGCCACGGTAAGCCAAAAAGTCGTCTTCGTTCAGTACGCCCAAGGCACGGCTCAATGCGCCAGTGTGGTCGGCCAACATAGGATAGTTGATTTTTTTGATGCTTTCCGACGTGTCGTGCCAAGCTTTGTGTGTGAAATGCGAGTCGGTGCTTACCGAATAAACCTCAACGCCCAATGCTTTGAACTGCTCGTATTTGTCGGCCATATCCACCAATTCGGTTGGGCACACAAAAGTGAAATCGGCAGGGTAGAAAAAGTAAATAGCCCATTTGCCTAATGCATCTTCGTTGCTAACTGTTTTGAACTCGCCATTGTGAAATGCTTGAACTTTAAACTCGGGAACTTGTGAATTGATTAATGTTGTCATAATTTTTTTCTTATTTGTTTATTTGATTTTTGTTTTAATTTTATGCTGCAAAGATATGATAGTATTTTTCTATGTGCAAGCTTTTGTTTATCGAATTTACAAATGGAATTATAGACAAAACTTATATTCACTTTTTGATTGTTGTGTTTTTTATGGAAAAAAGCTATATTTTTTCGAACACCAATGATTTGCGGTAGGCGGTTTGCAGCTTATGCAACATTTGCCTAAACTGTTGAAGTGCTTCGCCTTCGAGCAACAAGAAGTCGGCGCGCAACTTTGTGTTGCAAACTATTAAGTTGTTGTTGTGAATGTATTTAATTTCGAACCCAAACTTTTCGTGTTCGTAGCTTTGGTTTTCGGGCATCGAAATCAACTTAAAGCCTACTGGTATTTCGATATTTGTAGTTATGTTTTGTTCAATTGTTTGTTCAATTTCAACTGCACGTTCTCTATCGGCTTTGAGGTCGATATCGGACATGGGTTGGTGGATATTGGCATTTACATAAAGCCGATTGCCAGCATTGACACAATAATCGGGCAATGCGATGTTGTAACTCAATTGCAAATGATTGATGGTTTGCGCTAATTTTTCGAAAGCGATGTTGTTAATTTCGAATTTATTGCCCACCAAATCCAAAAAACTTACCACGATATCTTTTTGGGTTTTTTCGTCTTTTCCCTCCCACATTTGCAAAAAAGTTGATGCCGTTTCGCCCCTCATGGTCGAAATTCCGTTTCCAATAAGCTTATTATCAGCTATTTTAAGATGAAGCGTTTCGGTAGTTTTATTGTTCGATGCTTGCATGATGGGAATATTGTGTATAACAAAATTTTGCTCGTCGATAGCAATAAAACATTGTTTGCCTTGAATAAATGCTGGTGGTTCGTCGATGCTTAAAAAGCGAGTTGTACCGTCGAGTGGTACGGGTTGTTCGGGGGTTTTCCACCATATGGCAATCATATGATTGGCTGTTCCGATATTAGGAAAATTATCGAAACTGTATGGCAAATGGCGTGTGCCAATGCAAGCGAGCGATGCTTTTTCGCCAATGGCATGCAACATAGCTGTAATAACGCTCGATTTTGCTTTACAATCGCCATATCGGCAAGCAATAACGTTGGCAGCATTTTGTGGCACAAAGCCATTGTCGCCATCAACTATGGCAATGTATTTAATATTGTTTTGTACCCAAGCATAAATGGCAGCTACTTTTTCGATACGTGTATTGTAAGGTTTTGTAATCGAGTCGGAAAGTGCTACAATAGCATCATTTTTTTGTGTGTTGGTATTTTTTATTTTGCTATAAAACCAACGATGAAAATCGTTTGCATCGCCCATGTAAGCATTGTATTTTCCATCAATTTCGAAACCCGCAATATTCACAACAATGTGTGGCACATAATATCGAAACGCTGGACTGTAGGGCTCATTTTTGTAAGCACTTATATCGCTAAACTCCCATGTGTGTGTAGTTGTTTTTCCTTTTACAATTGTGCTATATTTTATTTTATCCGTATGGTTGCCAGCCAAGCGGGCCGTAAGTTGCATGTGGCTGGGCACTGTTATTTGCAAGCTGCTTTTTTCCACAGGGCCATTGCTACCAAAATAGTGTTTGTAGCCAAAAGCAGCATCGTGCGAGCGATAGTGTGTATTGCTGCAAAGCAAATCCGACTTTGAAGTTGAAGGAAAAATAGCTGTGAGCGAATAGTTATCGTCGAAATAGCTTACGGGGTCGACCTCCGACAGTTTTGTGAAGCCCGAAGCATTGAGTCGGCGCGCTTTGCCTTTGTTGTTTACCAAACTATAAACTTCGGTTTTAAGTATTTCGTCCTTCCCATTAAAAAACGATTTCCAACTCGATAGTTCGCGCACATTATCCTTTAGCACAAGCAATTGGTATGTTTCGTTTACCTCAATAACTGGCACATTGTTTTTGTTGAGCGTAATGTTTACAATTGACGCATCGTTTATACGAACAAATGCATGCGAGGGATATTTGTTGGCATAGGCCTCGAAATTGGGCAAGCTTTGCGCAAGTAAATTGCTTGCGCAAAGCATGATTGTGATGGAAAGCAATGCTTTTTTTATTTGCATGAATAATTTTGTTTTAATTTTTAAAAATGGATGCTCTAAAACTTTCGGTTTGCAAACATACACATTAGAGCAAATCAATCTCGCGATTATTTTTGTACAATACACTATGTTTCACATTGCCTTTGTTATCGTAATATTTCCAAATGCCTGTTTTAAAGCCCGCTTTGTAGTTGCCCTCCATAACTTTTAGTCCTGTTGCGGTGTACGATACATATTCGCCTTCGCGTTCGTCATTCACAGAGTTGTATTTTTCTCTCAGTTTTCCGTTGCTATAATAAAATGCCGTTGCACCTTCTAAATAATTGTTTTTGTAGGTTCTTTCGTACACTGTTTTACCCGTTTCGTCGTACATCAAAACACTTCCATGCAAGCAATTATTTTTAAATCCAATTTTTGCTGATATTTTTCCATTGGGATAATATGCAGTAAATGTTTCGTCGACATTGGCGAGCGATTGTGTAATTGTTTTACCAAGTGCATTGCGGTATTTTAGAGCAATGGCAATATCATCTTCGAAAATAATGCTCATGGCTAACTGACCCAATGGTGAAAAAAACTCGTATTCGCCATTTTTTTCATTGTTGCTATAGTGTATGCGGCGTTGCATTTTGCCATTTTCGTAATATTCGATAAATGCGCCTTCCTCATTATCCAATACATATTCATTTTCGAAGCGTATTTTGCCATTGTTGTAGGTTAAATTTTTACCATTACGTTTGCCCAAGCAGTAGTTGTCGATATCGGTTAATTTGCCATCAATATCCCAAGTGAAGCGTTTGCCATCAATTTTTCCATACACAAAGTTTGTGCTATCTTTTTTAATTCCATTAGGGTAATAGTTCATCAATAAGCCATGCATTTGTCCATCAGCAATAAAGAAATGACTGCTTAATTTTCCATTTGGATAATATCTTTTCACTTCTGTTTTGCCCATCGAAGCATCGTAAAAATGCTTTGTTGTAGCATTGTCGTACAAAGTTGAGCTATGTATAAGGCCATCCTCATCGAATTGCATTATTGAATTTAATTTGCCTTCGACATCGTATTCGATATTGCGCCCAACAATCGTATTGTTTTGAGCATAATATAAGTCCGACAATTGTCCATTGCTGTAATAGGTTATATAATCGCCTTCGAAAGCACCTTTATTATAGTAGGTTATCATTTTTAAAGTGCCATTTTCGAAAAACTGTTTGTAGGCACCTTCCAAAGTATCGTTTCGAAAACTCATAGTATATTGTAGTTCACCACTTAGATAATAGTTTTTTTGTAAGCCATGCGATGCTCCGTCAACATAATGTTCTTCCGAAATCACAATTCCCGAAGGGCTATAGGTGCACCATTTGCCATGCATTTTGCCATTTTTAAACATTCCCATGCGTCTGAGCTTGCCATCGCTATAAAAACTTTTGTAATACAGTTCGTCGTTTTCGGTATTTGCACTATAAATCTCATTGCCATTGATGTCGTAACTCACGGTTTTTGTAACAATGCCATCTTTCATTGTGTTAATGTTGCGCACATTTGCATTAGGATAAAATAGTTTTTCGAAACCGTTTAGTTTGCCTGCCGTATAGTTTTCGTGCAAGCTCATAAGTGTACCGCTGCTATTATACATTTTACTGCTTCCGGTGAGTTCGCCGTTTTCGTCGTATTCGTATTCGTTTTCGAGCTTTCCGGTGGGGTGGTACGATGTATATTTGCCCACATATTTCGAATTTTTAAAATAACCCACCGAGCGTAGTTGCCCGTTGGTATGCCAAGTTTTTTCTTCGCCATTGAGCAAGCTATCGGTGTACAATGCTGTTACTTTGTTGTTTCCGTTGAGCCATTTTTCGGTAGCTATGCCTTGCAATTTTCCTTTTTCGTAGTTCAATTCTGCTGTAAAAGCTTCATTTTTATTTAAAATAAATTTTTTACCTTCGGCCAATCCGTTTTTAAAATCTTGGCTATAATTTAGTGTACCCGATTTGCTGTATTCGCTCCAATTGCCATGGCGTTTTTGGTTTTCGTAGTTGTACAGCCCCGATATTTGTCCGTTGTTGTAATAAACAGTGTTTAGTTTATCGAATTCGCCATTGTTAAAATACAGGTCCTGCACCAATTTGCCATCGTTGTCGTATATAAGCATTTTTCCTTGCAATTTATCGTCAACATAGCTTCCTTTTCCAACAATAGCGCCATTTTCGGCAATGCGCTGATAGTCGCCATTGAGCAACCAATCGTCGTTTTTGAATTTTAAATCGCACAGAAAAAGCAATTTAGCATTTTCGTTGAAGTAGCGCTTTTTTGTTGCATTTTTTTGGTTTGTGTACTGAAATTCGTAGTCGCGCCATTCGTTAATACTGTTTTTAGCCAATTCGATAAAAGTGTCGTAGGCTTTTTTATTTTTTTCAATCCATTTTTTTATTTCGGCATTTTCGATGCTTCCAAGTTGATAGGCAAAAAGCGAGTTGATTAAGTTTTTATTTTTTAAATCTTTAAAAAATCGCACATAATACTGATTGTAAATGCTTGTGTCGGCCTCTTTAAATTCGATAATGTCGAAAAGCAATAATGTTAATCTATTAAAATAGTAGTTCGATATGCTATAGTTTACAAATTTACTATCGAATGCAATGCCACTTTGGCAATAGGAGGTCCATTTTTGCCAATGCGAGGCATCGTAGTTTTTGCTGTAAGGATATTTGTGCGTTTGTGGCACTTCGTTGCTGTTTTGTAGTACAATATTTTCGAGTTTCAATATGTTTTGAACCGTTGGTTGCATTACAATGCCCATGTTATAAGCCAATACCGACTCGGCTAAGCGGCCTCTTTTGTAGTTGATATGCCCCAACAATAAATGTGTGCCGGCATGGTAAGGTGCAAGTTTTACGCACTCAACAAGCAAGTTTTCGGCTGCATCGTAATTTTCAACATTGGCATACACAATGGCAAGGTTGTAAAGTAAATTTTGGTTGTAAGGCCACATTTTGCGTGCATTTTCGAGCACTTCAATGGCTTCGTCGTAGCGTTCGAGGTCGTCGAGTAGGCTTCCTATCATCGTTAAAACCTGTACATCGCCTTTTTGTATCGAGTCCGATTTTAGTACCGTTGACAAGGCTTTTTCGTGTTCGCCCAAGCTGTATTGCGCTAATGCAGTTTGGTACAAAGCCTTAGGGTAGTGCGGTGCTGCCTGACTAACTTTTTCGAAAACTACAATGGCTTTTTCGTTTTCGCCATTATCCATAAGTTGAATACCTTTTTCGATGAGCTTATCGGCAGTAAGCGGAATACTGTCGTTGTTGTTGTTAGAAAAACAAAAAGCAGGAAAAACAAAAAGCAGCGGCAATAGCGATTTGCCAAATTTGATAATATTCATAAAAAGTGATTTAAAAAAAATTGAACAAATGTATAAAGAATAATTGAAATGTTGATTTATTATGTTGTGATTATAAGTGCTTATATTTATTTGATAAAAATTTATTTATCTTTGTAATCCTCATATGCCGACAGTAGCAATACTTCGACAAACGCTTCGTTTATACGATAAACGAGCCGTTGTTCCTTACTAATTCGTCTCGACCATGTTTCTTCTTGATAATATTTTAGGCGTTCAATTTGTCCAGTTCCTGTGCGAGGATGTTCTGATAATTCGAGTAGAAGTTTCGAAGCTTTTCTGAATAAATTTTGATCGTTTTTTTTAAGGCGAGCAAGGTCTTCCTTAGTATTGTCAGAAATTTTTATTTTGTACATACTAAAGTTCTGTAAGAAAATTATTTAAATCTTCTTTGGTTTCGATATTAGTGTATTCACCCTTTTCAATTTGCTGCAACGACATTTCAATTTTCGACATCAATGTCTCTTTGTTCAATACAGTATCATTGTCGTTAAGAGGTACTAATTTATATGTTCTGTTTTTGCCTCTATGTATTAATATTTCGGCGCCTGCATCTGCTTTTTCGAAATATAATTTTTGGTTGGCCCTGAACTCTCTACTACTTATAACTATCATAATTAATCATTTTTTTGTGTACCATTTTGGCACAAATATAAGGTTTTTTTTTATTTGTACAAAGTTGAATAAGTTTTTTCGAATATATTTAAATAATTGTCTTTAAACTTATTGTATAAATGTGGTTTTTGTTTGGGTATTGATAAATGTAATTTTCTAAAAAAAATCCCATTCAATTAAGAAAAAACTCTTTTTTAAAATGAATATTTGTCGATAAGGTTTTGTAAAGCTTATGTTGTGTTTTAC
>CAZEVV010000089.1:0-10875 GCA_964515675.1 uncultured Paludibacter sp.
GATTAGAAATTGAGATTGTATGTAAAAAAGATTTTTTTTAGTTGATACTTGTTTTGTGTGTCTTTAACAATAATTTTTCCATATTTTTTTTTGATGTAAAACTAAAGATATTAAATGATAAAAGACAATATTAAATACTGAGGCACAAAGATAATTTTAAACACAAAGATAATTTTAAACACGAAGATAATTTTAAACACGAAGATAATATTAAAAGACAATTTTAAACACAAAGACACAAAGGCACAAAGATAATATTAAACACGGATGCACAAAGACAATTTTAAACACAAAGGCACAAAGGCACGAAGATAATATTAAACACTGAGGCACGGAGACACGAAAGAGGATGTCGATGTTCGTTATTCTTTGTGTTAAATTTTACGTAAATTTTACTTTTGATTCTATTATATTTTCGACATGAACCGTTCGATATCAACCACAAATCTGTCGTGCGTTGCTTTGCCTACAATTTCGTTTTTTTGATTTTCGACAATAATTTCGAAACTGTATTTACGACCTTCGTTGTTCACAAGCGTAGCGCTACATTGCAGTGTTTCGCCTACAGCACTCGCTTTTAAATGTTGTGCATTGATGCAGGTGCCAACGCTCGATTCGTTGGGTTCGAGAGCGATTAGTTCCATGGCCGTGTTTTCCATAAAGGCTATCATCGACGGCGTTGAAAAAACTGGCAATAAACCTGATCCTACTACCGATGCAGTAAGCTCGATGCTTACTATTAGTTGTTTTGTATTTGTTTTCATTGTTCAAAAAAATGTATTTTTTATTCGCCATAAAGTGTTTGCCATTATCAACACAAACAATATTATTTCTTTTGTTTATAAATAATTGACAAGCCTACCTTATGCTAAATTGATTTTTATATCGATTAAATAATTAAAAAATTAAGAGAGCTCCGAAATGTTATTTTTTAAACACGATAAAAACACAAGCTAATCTATTTGTGTCTCTATGTCTTTGTGTTTAAAAAAAATCGCATTTGAATTTGTGTCTTCGTGCCTTCGTGTTTAAAAATTATTTGTATTTGAATTTGTGTCTTAGTGTCTTTGTGTTTAAAAAAGTGTTTAAAAAATTCTAATCCTTACATTGCGCATCGACAACCACAGCACAAGCCGCATCGCCAGTGATGTTGAGTACAGTGCGAAGCATATCGAACACCCTATCCAAGGCATAAAGCAATGGTAAACCCTCAACAGGTATTCCAGCCGAATAAAGCACTGCAACCACCAAAAGCGTAGGGCCGGGCACACCTGCTTGACCTACCGAACCTACAGTGGCCGAAAGCGTAATGGCAATGTATTGCGCCATAGTGAGTTCGATGCCGTAGAGTTGTGCAAAAAACACTGCTACTAAAGCATAATATATTGCGCTACCAGTCATGTTGATGGTTGCACCCAATGGCACTACAAAAGAAGCCGTGTTTTTATTTACGCCCAAATCGTTTTCGCAAGTTTTTAGCGTAACGGGCAATGTTGCTAGCGACGATGAGGTAGAAAGTGCCACAATTTGTGGACGGAGCATGGCTGCGTAAAACTTTTTAATTGATAGTTTGCTGAAAAGTTTTAAACTCAAGGGGTAGAAAATGAATAAAATAAATATGGCAATCAATAAGTTGATCCAAAATAAATTGCCTACTTTCAATAATAAATCGAAGCCAAAAGTACCAGTAGCATCGGCCATTAAGCCAAAAACCCCAATAGGTGCTACCCACATAACTTTAGTGATACACCAAATCAAAGCTTCGAGTAATGTGTTGAAGCCGTTGAGTAAAGGTTTTTTGCGCTCCTCGGTGAGTGCACTAATGCCAAAGCCAAGAAACAAACCAAAGAAAATTATTTGCAAAATATTACCTTCGGTCAGCGATTGTATTGGGTTTGTAGGGATAATGCCAAAAACGGTCGACCAAAAATCCATTTTGTCGGGCGTTGCTTCGTAAGTTTCGTTGGGCAACAACGATTTAATGCTTTCGAGCGAAATGCCAGCACCCGGCCGAAACCATTCGCCAACAAACAAGGCTATTGAAATGGCGAGTACAGTGCTTGCAAAAATATAAAGCATGGTGATAAAACCAATTCTACCAGCCGATTTTGTAGCCCCAAGCGCTGCCGAGCCCCCAACAATTGAAATAAATACGAGTGGCACCACCAACATTTTTATTAGTTGTATAAATAAATTGCCCAGTGGCGCAAAAACTTCAGCTGATGGGCCCATTATTCTACCCACAACAATACCTAAAATCATGGCTACTGTTATCTGAAAACTCAAATCGCCTACGATTTTTCTCAACGAAAATTTCTTCATATCTATTTTTTCTTATTTGTTTTTAATAAAACTCAAAACCTCACTCGTACCTCATGTTTACCTCCTCCCTCATACTTTGGGAGGTAAACATGAAGAATGAGGGAGGAGGCAGGCCCGAAACCTCCCTCGTACCTCATGAGGCAGGCCCGAAACCTCACTCGTACATCATAAGGCAGGCCCAAAACTCAAAACTTATTTTTTTCTTCTGAAATGAACAAAAAGCCCTCCAGCAATAATTGCCAATGCAATAAAAACATAACTACTATTTTCGTTAGACATTGCTGTAATTGCCGAAAACATGGCCGTGCCAACAAGTAAAAAAATAAAAGTTATTAAGTTTAAATAGGCCATCATATCGCCAAGCCGTCGGCCTATTTCGGCTTTTTGCACAATCGACACACAGGGTATTTGAAACAAGCCACCCGCAAATGCAGCCACAAAAACCAATGCAATATATACTTGGGTGGGCAAGTGTAAAAATGCCAATAGTGCAAAGCTAATAATAATTGCCAACAATGCTATGCTTATTTGTTTGCGATAGCCAATTTTTTGAAGCAAACCACCTGCAATAAAACTGCCCAAAGCAATGGCAATAGCAGCCATGGCCATAAGAGCGCCTGTTTGTGTGTTGCTAAAATTGTAAATATTTTTGCTGTGTATGATAAGATTCATTTGCAAAACACTGCCTATGAGCCAAAAACTTGCGCTACTCAAAACAGCTGTGTTGAGCCACTGATGATTTTTTGCAAAGCGATACGATGCCATTATAAATCGGAATGGGTGAAGCTGAATGTTCTGCGATTTGTCTTCGTTTTGTTCGACAACATGTATTGTTTTGCTCGAAAAATAACCGCCAATAGCAAGTGCTAAAAGCAAGGCTGTGAGAACGATGAAGTTGTAATTATCGGAAATGAGCGAAGCCACCACAGTGCCAACGAGCACACCCAAAAAAGCCATCGCTTCGAACATGCCTGTGCCTCGCGCCGCACCGTCTTGTCCGCCAATGTCGCGTATTAAGCTATATTTTGCAGGCGAGTACAAGCAACTTTGAATTCCCATTAAAAGAATTGATAGCAATGCTAAGCTAATGTTTTGTATGTAAAATGCATAAGCAGCAAGCATTACAATAGGAATTTCGATTAATTTGAAGAACGAAAAAACCTTTGTTTTGGCATAGTGTACGGCCAGTTTTCCGCCCAGTGGCGAAAGCAATATGTAGGGAATGACCAATGCTGCCGAGGCTGCCGAAATAATTTGCGAGGTATTGAGCCACGAGGGTAAATTCCAGCCTATGGCAATAAATATTATGGCATGTTTTAGTACATTGTCGTTAAAAACTCCAAGAAAATTGGTGCTAAGTAATGGAAGCCATTTCTTGGTGTCCGTATGCGTCATATGAAAATAATTTTGCTTTATTTATTTTGAAAAATATTACGAAAAAAACACATTCGAAATCATCGAAATTGAGAAATACAAAAATAGAAAAAAAATTAGGAATTCAATCTTAAATCGGCTTCGTGAGTTGAATAATTTGATTGAATTATAATAAAAAACCTTTGCGAGAAAATAGAACAATTATCGCTGTCAGCAAAGCGGTTGGAGCTAAGTTGCCATAAATCATTTTGTTAGGCGTTTATTGTTTTTTTATACTTTTCAAATAGTGCAATACATCATTGCGCAACTCGGGCGAGAGCAGCAATAAACCAATAATATTGGGTACAGCCATGGCCAACACTAGCATGTCCGAAAAGTCGACGATCATATTTAAACTCAATACTGAGCCAACAACTGTGAGCAGCAAAAATGCCACCTGATAAATGCGTGTTGCAAGTATGCGTTTGCCAAAGCGTTTTTCGAAGAAATTGCCTGCCAAATAATCGAAACTTTTTACACCATAGTACGACCACGAAATGATTGTGCTATAAGCAAACATAAAAATGGTGGGCAGTAAAAGATACGGAAACCAGCTCGAAACGCTCGAAAAGGCCGACGAGGTGAGTGCTGCACCATTCAGTCCTTCGGTATTTTGGTACATGCCCGTTACAATTATCACCATCGCCGTGAGGGTACAAATAACCACCGTATCGATAAAGGGTTCGAGCAAAGCCACAAAACCTTCGGTAACAGGTTTTTCGGTTTTAACGGTTGCGTGCGCTATGGCTGCCGAGCCTATGCCCGCTTCGTTGGAGAATGCAGCACGACGAAAACCAATAATCATTACACCCAAAACACCACCGCCAACACCTTGGGGCGAAAATGCACCTTCGAAAATGAGTGCGAAAGCGGGAAAAATATTTTGATAATTCACCGCCAATACAATTATGCACGATGCAAAATAGAACAAAGCCATTGCCGGAAAAAGTTTATCGTTGATGCGTGCAATGCCTTTTATGCCGCCAATAATTACAACCCCCACCAGTACAGCCATGGCAATGCCCATGACTAAGCGAAAAGCCTCGAGTGCCGGAAAAACAGTTACAAATTGCGCCACTACCTGATTGGATTGAAACATGTTGCCAATGCCAAAAGCACCAATAGCTGCAAAAATGGCAAAAACGATAGCCAAAATCTTTCCTGTTTTTGCAAAACCTTTGTTTTTGAGGCCTTTGCTCAAATAATACATCGGGCCGCCCGACACGCTACCGTCGGCATTGATGTTGCGATATTTAACGCCCAAGCTGCATTCCACAAATTTGGTTGTCATGCCCAAAAAACCAGCAATTATCATCCAAAATGTTGCTCCTGGTCCACCCATACTTATGGCCACTGCCACGCCTGCAATATTACCCAAACCTACGGTTGATGCAGTGGCCGTTGCCAATGCCTGGAAGTGCGATATTTCGCCTTTATGACCGTCCTTATCGAACTTGCCACGCACAATATCGATGGCATGTTTGAAGCCTGTGATATTGATAAACCGAAAATAAAATGTGAAAAACAATGCACCAAATACCAACCAAATAATGATAAAAGGGATTTTTACGCCTGCATCGATGCCCATGGCAGCTATAGGGTCCCAAAACAAAATACTGTCGAGCGTACTAACCAAAGGAGTGAAAATGCTGTCAATTGTTTGATCGAATGATGCCATATGTTATGTGTTTTAAAATTCTTGTTTCCGTCATGTTTTTGCCATTCGTTGCTTTGGTTTTGATAAATATTGCAGCAAAATGCAAGCGTTTATCCATTTCGAATGTCTTTTTGCAAATGTAATAATTTTTTTTGGATAATGCTAGGTGTTTTTTACAGTTCGACGGTTTTGAAAGCTTTGAGCTGTTGCAAAAAAATCATTACAAAAGGCCTAAAAGCTCAACCTCAATCGCCAGCAAAGTATAAACCTTTTAATACTGTGCCAAATATATCTTCACCTGTCAATCGGAGCCAACCTACGAGTCCAAACTTTGTTTTAACTAAGAAATCGTATCTTAATTCTTGTCCGTATTCCTGTGTGTCAGCCAAAAGTACTTCTATTTCGTAATTTTTAGGTAGTTGAGCCACAATTAGTTCGCTTGTTTTATCTTGATACAGGCTTATTGGCTTGAGGGTACGACCTTTAAGGCCAACATAATGATAGGGTTGTGAAATTTCAGTTATTGTGTCGGGCTGCATTTGGAATTTCCTTCGAATGTTGAACATACTATTTGTGTGCCCCGAGCTATAAATTGTACCTTGTTCGTTTATGAGTAAATTTAAGCAGTTAATACTCCAAAATAATGTGCCGTCGTTCTTATAAAAATAAAAGCATGGATCTGCACTAAAACCCGTGCTAAATAAAATGTCAATATCGTTATTCAAAGCCTTATTTTTGAATGTGCCAACAAAAATATCATCATTGTTAAACGTATCCTTTTCGCAGTAGAACGGGTTACTTTTATCGAGCATGTAGCATGGCTTGTTCACTATTTTTGTAGTTACCGGATTGTATCCAAAATTTACATCATAATTTTTGTCAACTTTTATGAATGATAAATTTGGAAAGAAGTTTTTATTCTGACCCATCGGCTCTACTAACAAAAGTGTTAGAAACGAAATTAAAATGCTTAGCTTTTTCATGATTTTATACTTATTATTTTCAACTAAAGTGTTTCATTTATATCAAAATTGAATATCGTTTTCATAAATTATGTTGAACAAAAGAGCTTTGAGCCAATAAACAAGTTACCTTATGCTGCTAACACGGATTGCAATCAACGGTTAGCGACCAAAGGGAAATTATTCCACACCAGCGAAAAGAAAGTATTCAATTTATTCGCTCGCTTACAAATATAATGTTTTGTGTGCATAAAGCAAACTTATTGCCACAAAAAAAACGAACAGCAAAATTGTTGCTGTTCGTTTTTTTAGTTGGGGAGAGTTTGTCGACTATCCGCAGCGTGAGTATCCGCAGTTTTTACAAGTGAGGCAGCCTTCTTGATACACGAGAGCTTTTTGTCCGCAGCTGGGGCATTCTTGCTCGTTAATTTCGGTTCCATCGGGGATGTATTTTTTGAGGGCACGCTCCACACCAACTTTCCATGTGTTGATCGATTCGCTGTCGAGTTGTAGGCCTTGCACCAGTTTTACAACTTGGTCGATAGGCATGCCGTAGCGCAATACACCCGAAATGAGTTTGGCGTAGTTCCAGAACTCCTTGTCGAATTTGTGCGAAAGTCCTTCGACAGTTGTTTTGTAACCGCGTTTGTTACGGTATTGGAAGTCGTAACGCTTGTTGCCGTTTTCGTCAACAGTTTTAATTATTCGTCCTTCGGTTACCGTTTTTGGTAGAAGAATACCTTCTTCGTCGTCGGCCAAACCGGTGAAAATTTCGTATGGGCGACCGTCTTTTAATCCAACAAATGCAATCCATTTATCTTTTGAGTTTTGGAAGCGCACAATGTCGCAATCCAACTCTTTGGGACGTATAAATTGTTGTTCGTCGTAAGGGAAGCAAACTTTTTTCTCGTCCTTTTTCTCGTCCTTTTTCTCGGTGGTAGCAATGAGTACGCCCGCACGCGATCCATCGCGATATACGGTAACGCCTTTGCAACCACAACGCCATGCCTCTTCGTACAAACGACCTACGAGTTCTTCGCTCACATCGTTGGGCAAATTAATGGTTACACTTATCGAGTGGTCTACCCATTTTTGAATGCGCCCTTGCATTTGTACTTTTTTGAGCCAGTCAACATCGTTGGCCGTAGCTTTGTAGTAAGGCGATTGTTCAACAAGTGCATCGATTTCTTCTTTGCTATATTTTTTAGTTGTTGGGTGACCGTTGGCTTCCATCCATGTTACAAATTTATGGTGGAAAACAGCGTATTCTTCCCAATTGTCGCCATTTTCGTCGATAAAATCAACACGCACATCTTTGTCGTTGGGGTTTACCTTGCGGCGGCGTGTATAGTAAGGCATAAACACGGGTTCGATGCCCGATGTTGTTTGCGTCATGATACTTGTTGTGCCTGTTGGTGCAATGGTAAGACATGCAATGTTGCGTCGACCGTGTTTTACCATCATTTTGTACAATTCGGGATCGGCAGCAGCAAGGCGTTGAATGAATGGATTGTTTTCTTCGCGTTTGGCATCGTACACTGTAAATGCACCGCGCTCTTTGGCCATAATGGCCGATGAACGATAGGCGGCAAGCGCTAGTTTTTTGTGCACTTCTTCCGAGAAATCGGTGGCTTCGTCGGTACCATAGCGGAAACCCAATGCAGCCAACATGTCGCCCTCGCCTGTTGTGCCCACGCCGGTGCGTCGCCCTTGCGAAGTTTTAACTTTAATTTTCTCCCAAAGTTGATATTCGGTGAGTTTTATGTCATCGGCTTCGGGGTCGGTATCAATTTTTTTGATGATTTGTTCGATTTTCTCCATCTCAAGGTCGATAATATCGTCCATAATGCGTTGTGCAAGCATTACATGTTTATCGAACAGCTCGAAGTCGAAGCTTGCCTCGGGTGTAAATGGATTTTTTACATACGAATATAAGTTGATGGCCAAAAGGCGACAGCTATCGTAGGGGCATAGTGGAATTTCGCCACATGGGTTGGTCGATACAGTGCGGTAGCCGAGGTCGGCGTAGCAGTCGGGCACCGATTCGCGTATAATAGTGTCCCAGAACAAAATGCCCGGTTCGGCTGATTGCCATGCATTGTGTACAATTTTTTTCCAAATAGGTTTTGCGTCTATTTCTTTTTTGTACCACGGATTGCTCGATGTTACAGGATATTGCTGTACGTAGGGTTTGTTTTCGGTAGCGGCTTTCATAAAGTCGTCGTCGATGCGCACCGATACATTAGCACCTGTAATTTTGCCCGATTCCATTTTGGCATCGATAAACGATTCCGAATCGGGGTGTTTGATCGATACGCTCAACATAAGCGCACCACGGCGACCATCCTGTGCTACTTCGCGTGTCGAGTTCGAATATCTTTCCATGAAAGGCACAATGCCTGTTGAGGTGAGCGCCGAGTTTTTAACGGGCGATCCTTTGGGGCGAATGTGCGAAAGGTCGTGACCCACACCACCACGGCGTTTCATGAGTTGTACCTGCTCTTCGTCGAGCTTAATGATGGCGCCATACGAGTCGGAATCGCCATCGAAGCCAATAACAAAACAGTTCGACAATGAAGCAATTTGATGCTCGTTGCCAATGCCTGTCATGGGGCTACCTTGCGGTACGATGTATTTAAAATCTTTGAATAGCTCAAACAATTCGTCTTCCGACAAAGGGTTTGGGTAGTTTTTTTCGATACGTGAAATTTCACGCGCTAAGCGACGATGCATGTCGTCGGGGGTCAATTCGTAAACGTTGCCAAACGAGTCCTTCAATGCATATTTGTTGGCCCAAACTCGGGTTGCCAAATCGTCGCCTTTGAAAAACTCAAAGGATGCTTTTTGAATTTCTTCGGGAGAATAAGTTTTTTGTTCCACGATAATAGAATGTTAAAAATATAATAATTAGTAAGTTATGTTCTTGGATTTGTATTTCGTAAATCGGCTACAATTTTAGTGTTTAATTTTGAATTGTGCAACTAATTCGACAAAAAATATTTCAACAAAATTTATAAAGTTGTCCGAAATATTTTTTATTTAAATGAAAATGAATTGTTTATAAAATGCAAATTGTTGAAAAGTTTTCCAAAATATTTTACTTGTATTACAATAGGTTTTGGTGTGAGATTTTTTTGAATTTTTATGTAAATCGATGTGTAATTGCGGTTTAGTGAAAAAATGTAAGTTAAGATTGCGATATTTCACCATTTTTAAGGGTGAATATGGCTGCATTAGTGCTAATTTTTTCAATTATACTATCTAAATGTTCGCGGTTGGTGTCGGTAATAAAAATTTGTCCAAAAGTGTCGCTCGCAACTAGCTGAATGATTTGCGTAACGCGTTTGGCATCCAATTTATCAAAAATATCGTCGAGGAGTAGAATAGGGGCAAAGCCATGCGTTTTTTTCAAGAAAATAAATTGCGCAAGTTTCAAAGCAATCAAATAAGTTTTGTTTTGGCCTTGCGAGCCAACGCGTTTTATAGGGTGCTCGTCGAGCAACATTTCGAGTTCATCTTTGTGTATGCCCTGTGTCGAGTAGCCCAAAATTTTGTCGCGCCCACGTGTTTCGCGCATGCGTGGCAAAATATCGCCTTTGCTCAATTGCGATTGATAGTGGAGGAAAATTTCTTCGCGTCCGCTTGAAATATCCTGGTACATTTGCTTAAATATTGGAATAAACTCATTCAAAAACTTTAATCGTTCATTGTAAATATAATTACTATGTTCGGCCATTTGCTCTTCCCATATTTCAAAAAGCGCATCGTCCATCGGTTGTTCAATTTTTAGCAATGCATTGCGTTGTTTCAGTGCATTGTTGTAGTTGAGTAAATGATTGAGGTAAGTTTTGTTGTATTGCGAAATAACGCCATCAACAAATTTACGTCGCTCTTCGCTGCCATCCGAAATTAAAGCCGAATCGTTGGGCGACACCAAAACCAAAGGCAATAAGCCAATATGATCGGCCAAGCGCTCATACTCCTTTTTGTTGCGTTTGAATTGTTTTTTTTGCCTACGTTTCATGCCGCAGTATATTTCTTCGTGCTTGCCATCTAGCTCAAAGCTGCCATTGAGCATAAAAAACTCGGCTTCGTGCTGTATGTTTTGCGAATCGATGGAGTTGGAGTGGCTCTTACAAAACGACAAAAAATAGATGGCATCGAGCACATTGGTTTTGCCCATGCCATTGTCGCCAACGAAACAGTTTATCTTTTTCGAAAACTGCAATTCGGCTTCAGTAATATTTTTGTAATTAAGTATGTTGAGCTTTTGTAACTGCATTTTTAATGTTTTAATCCATTTGCAAAGATATACTTTTCTGTGCAAAAAATCAATTCTTAATTTTAAAATCATTTATATCAATATAGCTCAAATCATTGTTTTTTAGTACAATGTAAGTGCATTGAAGCTTTGCTGTATTTTTGCTTTTATAGATTTTTACAATAAAAATGCTTAGAGTTATCAATTTAATTGTTTTCTTGCTCGAAATACATTAAATTTGCATGCTGAAAATGGGGGAG
>CAZEVV010000090.1:0-10832 GCA_964515675.1 uncultured Paludibacter sp.
CTATTGTAATTTTAAAAGTAAAACTTGATGTTGGACTAACGGTTTCGATGTCAGGATACAACACATTTACATATGCAACTGCTTCACCATCTTTAAACGTAACACTTGTATTGTCGATACTAAAAACAGCAGCAACTGCTTCACTTGCAGTCATACTTACAGTAACACTTGAAGCACCTTTAGTGGTAGTTCTGTAAACAGGCACTGCAATTACACCAGCCTGCTCAACAACCATGTCAACATTATGCTTTGCACTCGCAAATGCATATTTAGTCACACCGCCATCATCGTACAAGGCGCCCACATTCTCGTTGTCGCACGATGCCAAAACAAATACTAGCGACAGAAGAAATAATATACTATTTTTTTTCATACACTTATTTTTTATATTTAGTTTTTATTGTAGTATTAAAAAATTAATCACTACAATAAAAACTTAAAATTAGACACATTAATAATTATAATGGATTTTGATTAGCCGCACTAATATTTTCATTACCATCAATTTCAGATTGAGGAATAAGCATTATAAATTCTTTCGAACCTACACCAGTATCTTTAGTTATAACTTTTTGCGTATGATTAGAACCTGCATAATCTCTAGTATAACCAAGTTTTAAGCGTTGCAAGTCTAACAAGCGAGGATTTTCACTCCAAAGTTCAACACGACGTTGAAACAAAATCTCATCCACCAACGTAACCAAGGGGCTTACTGTATTCGAATTATAGGTTTTCGAATCGGTGAAAGTTGCAAGACGTGTTGCATAATCCGAGTCACGTTTTTCGCCCAATGTTTTGATATGCGCACGAGCGGCAACAAAATTTTCGAGGCGTGCTTCGGCTTCAGCAGCAATCAATAACATTTCTTCGGCGCGCATGTAAATATAATCACCAGTACGATTGGTAACATTTGCAAACTTAAATTTTGTTTGGCAATAACTTTGATTAGATGTTCCTGTTGTTGGGCTTGCAACCTCGCCTCTCCACCATTCACTTTTACGAGCATCTGTTGCTGGAAGTTGATCGTAAAGCCATTTCGAAATTGCATGCGGTGCACGTGCTCCGTACATATTAGCATCAGAATCCATATGACTAAAGAACGAAGCCCACTGCGTGGATTGATCGGCAATAATTTCGACGCCCCACATTACATTTTTGTATTTAACACTATTCATTCCAGCCATATTTGGCACAGTTTCAACGGCCAACCCAGGTTTACTAAGGGCTTCAACGGCAGCATCGGCAGCATCTCTAAACTTTTCTTGCACCAAATCGATACGTGCTTTCAAACCATTTGCAACATAATAATCAATATGCGAAGGATGCGCTTGTTCCAAACCACTCTCATCAAGCAATGTAATTGCTTTTGCAATATCTAAATTAATTTGGTCGTAAACCTGTTGCACAGTACCTCTTGGCTTACCCACCGAACTATTAGTAGTAGGCTCGGTATACAAAGGCACTCCAGGTGCATTTTCGTTACCTTTATAGGTTTGTTGATACAATTGTATTAAATAAAAATAACTCATAGCACGCAAAGCATATGCTTGCCCAACAACACTTTTAGCCAAATTAGGATCTCCACTAATTTTCCCATCTTCTGCAATAATGTAATTTGCATTACTTACAATGGTATAAAAGAAATTCCAATAGGCATAAGGACGACCAGATTTATGTGTATAATCTGGACGAATATTCAAACGATAATCTTCGAAAAACCAGCCAGAACCCTGACTCATCATTAAATGGTCATCTGCCATCAAATCGGCAGCAAGGATAATAGCATTTAAGCCACCATTTTCAACTCCCCAGTTTGCACTCCAACCCGATACAAATGTTGCTCTATATATTCCATTCAAAGCAACTTGCGCAGATGTAGCATCGCTAAATATCACAGGACCTGACACCTTATCAGTTGGATTAGTTTCGAGCTGATCTTCACATGAATACATGAAAGACATGCTCAACGCTAACATCAATATATATAATATCTTTTTCATAAACTTTACTATTTAATATTCGATCATTTTAAAACTTAACATCTACACCTACCGAGAAAGTACGTGTTGGCGTATAAACATATGAAGTACCTCCACTGAAATTAAACTGAGGGTCCATACCTTTCAAATGAGTAAAGACAGCCAAATTATCAGCAGTAGCAGTTAAACGCACTGAAGTTAAATCGATTTTTTTGGCTAACTTTGATGGCAATGTATATCCTAAGGTAATGTTTTTTATAGCAAAATAACTTGCATCAATCAAATCATTATCAGTTGTAGGATATGCTTTACCAATTTCAACTTTAGGCACATCGGTTATATCACCAGCATTTTTCCATGCGCGCGATACATTTACGTGTTTAGCTTGACCTACGTAGTTGCCATACATAAATGTACGGTATACACCATCAAGTATTTTACCGCCCATCGAGTAGGTAGTCATTACACTTAAGTCGAATCCTTTATATTTAAACTCGTTGTTCAACGAACCATACAAGTTAGGTATACGACTTCCCATAATTTGTTTCGATGCAGTAGCTTTGTCAACATTATCCGAAACATACGGTTCACTTTTAACACCTTCGGCATCAACATCCCAAACCCAATACAATTGATTACCTGAAGCAGGATCAACACCAGCAGCTTTGGTTACCCAAAACGAGTTAATCTCTTCACCTTCTTTTATAATATAACTTCCTGTAATAATTTCTGGTTTATCAGCAAGTTTCAAAACTTTATTTTTAATTGTCGAACCAATAACAGTTAAATTCCACGAGAAGTCTTTTGTTTTTACAACATCTCCACCAATCGTAAACTCAAGTCCACGGTTGCGCATAGAGCCGATATTACGTAAGTAGCTATCAAAACCAAGAGAAGAAGCCATTGGGTAATCCAACAACATGTCTTTAGTTGTACGTTGATACCATTCGATAGAAGCAGTTAACCTGTCGAAAAGTTTTGCTTCGATACCTGTATTAAAATTGCCATTCTCTTCCCACTTCAAATTGGTATTTTCAATCGAACTTACCATAGCACCACTCATACTTGCATTAGGCCAACCTAAATCGTAAAATGCTTGCCAAGCGTAAAGTGTTCCGACGGCATCGTTACCTTGCACACCATAACTTGCTTTCAACGACAAATTATCTACCCATTCAACACCTGCCATAAAATCTTCTTGACTAATTCTCCAGTTACCACCAACCGACCAGAAGTTACCCCAGCGATAATCTTTATGAAAACGTGAAGAAGCATCACGACGATAACTACCTGACAAATAATATCTATCATTGTAATCGTAATTCGCTCTAAATAAATATGAATCTACACTGTAATTATTTTGATACGAACCTGCCTCAGTAATAGTTGTAGCAGCATCTAACTCATACAACCCACCAAATGGGAAACCAGTTTTTGATGCGTTCAAATAATCATATCTATATTTATAAAACTCATGTCCGGCCAACACATCAATATTGTGCACTCCAAATTTTCGAGCATACGACAACAACTGATTGCTTGTATAACTGAATGTACGTCCGTTTGCTTTGCTAATCATACCAGATGTTGTAGCTGCATTGCCAAAATATGGATTATAATAAGTAAATCCTTGCGAACCCACATAATCAAAAGCCAAATTCAATGACAATTTCAAGCCTTGCAATGGACCAGTTTTTAAGTCTCCAAGATTCAAGTAAGTACGCGCACTAATATTGTCGGTTGATGAGCCATATTTATCATCGAATAATGTCGCAACTGTATTAAAGTTTTCAGAAGCACCACTAGGTCGATTTTTACCATAATCAAATTTTGGTTTTCCGGTAGCATCAAGTATAACATTTGCATCATCATCCAATTCGTAAACAGGGAAAATGGGTGCCATTAATTGTGCTGTATAGAAAACATTCGAAGACGCAGATGTTGAAGTTTGCGATGTATTGCTCGATGTGCTTGAGAAGTTTGAGCTCAAGCCCATTTTAAACCAATCTTTCACATCAACATCAACGCTCGAACGGCCTGAGAAACGCTCAAAATTTGTTGTTCTCAACAATCCCTCTTCATTTAAATATCCCAAAGAAAACATGTATTTCACTTTGTTTTCCGATCCCGATAAACTGATATTATAATCCTGACGTAATGGATTGACAGCAGTAACCTCATCCATCCAATCGTATTTATAACGCAATGTTGCATCGGAACGCACTTTTCCAGTAGCTGGATCAATTAATTGTTGAATCGGATAGTTGAATGGATTGTATTGTTGGTTTACACCCAACATACGAGTCGAACCATTTGCCATAGCCTCCAAAGCAGCAACACCAGCCTGTTCAGGCAAAAGTGCATTGTTAGTAATTTGACTATTTTTGTATGATTGAAAAACAGTTTCTAAATAACCTTTCTCGTCAAGCAATTCGTAACGTGGTATGGCCCTAGAACTTACACCCCAATTGGCTTTTAAGTTTACAGCAACTTTACCATCTTTACCTTTTTTGGTAGTAATTACAATAACACCATTGGCACCACGAGCACCGTAAAGCGCACCTGCCGAAGCATCTTTCAACACTGTAATTGTTTCAATATCACTCTGACTGATTGCATTGATATTTCCATCATAAGGCACACCATCTACAACATACAAGGGATTTGAAGAAGCTTTGATAGAACCAAAACCACGAATCACAACTGCTGCACCAGCTCCTGGTTGACCCGAACCTGAAGTTGTTTGAAGACCAGCCACTGCACCATCTAATGCTTTAGTAACATTCGAAGCAGTACGACGCTCTAGTCTTTCGGGCTTAATAATCTCAGCCGAACCAGTAAATGATTCTTTCTTTGCTGTACCATAAGCAACAACAAGCACTTCGTCTAGAGCTTTTGAGTCCGACACCAACCTCACAGTCAAACCATTTTTTGCTTCTACCTCGACTGTTTTCATTCCGATGAACGAAACAATTAAAGTATTGGCATTGGCTGGTACCGACACCGTAAAATCACCATCAACACCCGTAATGGTACCTACTGTTGTACCTTTTACCATAACGGTAGCACCGATAATAGGTTCGCCATCCTCAGCCGAGAACACTTTTCCAGAAACTGTTCGCGATTGAGCATTAACCAAACCTACGCCTATCATCATTAGACAGGCCAATAAGAACGTTAGTTTTCTCATAAATTTAACCTTTTTATTTATATAATTTGTAGTTTTAAAACAAATGTTTTTTACATGAATTTGCAAAAATAAAACAATTATTTCATTCAACCAAACATTTTTGCTATCAAAAAGAAATAATATACATTTTGAAAATAACATTTTAATAGCAAACCACACATTGAAATGAATTTTCGTTACAATGTAACACAATCGACACAACGAGAGCAACAAACACTCAACACACTAACAAAGAAATACTTAAACCAAACTAACAACAAAACACATTAATTGTTAACAATAAAACAAGCAAAAAACATAGGCTTTTAATTACAATCTGTAAGCAAGAGGCAGCAACACTTTCAAACGGAACATACATAACAACAACAACATTCACAATTACACAAAACACTGTTAAAAACAATCAATTTAAAACAACAACACTCTATTATCGTACAATCTGAAAGTTTAACATTTCAAAATTCAAATAAACATACATTTCCGGACTCAACTCAGCCCACAATCGGCTAAAGTAGTAGTATATGAATTAAATTCAACATTTTTGCACTTATACTAGCATGAGTTTTTTTTCGAAAACAGCATTTTAATGTATTACATTCAATGAAACCAATATCACAAAAATATAATTTTTGAAAAGGTGAGACTTGTATGACTATCGTAATTTGAAATGCATCAATAATTGAGCTTCACTGCATGCATCAAGCAGGCCCATATCGAAAACCGTTTCGCTTGGCCTCTCATTCGGAATGGGCAATGCGCCCCAGTAAAGGAACCTCAATTTCTAGCATACAAAACAAAAACAGCAATACCCGTTTTTCAAAAAGAAAAATATATTCATGGCAATAATGTTTGTAATTTTTTACCGCTTTGCCGAAGGTTTTGCCATAAAAATTGCGCCATTATTTTTTAAAGCTGCACGCGAACAGGGAGGCTTAGGCATGTCGACCTCCGAAATTGGCTTGGAGTATGGTGTTTTTGGCGCTGCGGCCTTTGTACTTGGCTCCATATTGGCAGGTTACTTTACTGCCAAACGCGGCCTCAAAAAAACACTCATGATACTGTGCATAAGTTTCAACGTGCCATTTGCTATGTATGCTCTTTTGGCATTTTTTCAGCCCGAAGACTTATACATAATTGCTGGCGCCGTGATGTTCGAATATTTTGGCTATGGATTCGGCTTTGTTGGACTTATACTCTACATAATGCAACAAATTGCTCCAGGCAAATATAAAACAGCCCACTTTGCCTTTGCCGATGGCATTATGGCGCTCGGGTTTATGCTACCATCGATGCTGAGCGGCGTACTAAGTGACTGGGTGGGCTACAAAGTATTTTTTATTTGGGTAATTTTTGCCACCATCCCATCGTTTGTAATGACGTATTTGGCGCCTTTCAACAACGAACAACCGGGCAACGAAAAAGCTGCAATTGAATAACACACAACAACAACACACAACTAAAAGGGATAATGCTACGTGCTAGCACTATCCCTTTTTTTTCATCATTCATTTATACCGATTGCACAAACAATATAGCCCAATTTCGACAGAGTCTCATTGTTCTATTTGTTTGTATGCATCGGCATTAACAACAGTAGACATAAAAATGACTTTGGGTCATTTTATATGTACAGTTGGTATTATTTGCAAACATGCAACAACATCGGCTCGAGCACAAAAAAAACTATTCGAAAAAGCGCTTCATGAGCTTGAATTTAAAATTGCTGTGCGGGTAAAACTTTAAATTGAGCTCGAACCAAGTGGGCTTATCAAGTATACTTTTGTAATGCGTAAAGGTATCGAAACCAAATTTACCATGATAGGCACCCATACCGCTCTGACCAACGCCACCAAATGGCAAATTACTATTTACTATGTGCATAATGGTTTCGTTTACGCCACCACCACCAAACGACAACTCGCGTATAAGCTTTTGCGAAGTGCTTGTGTTGCTACTAAAAATGTAGCACGAAAGTGGTTTTTCGCCAGCTTTAACGTGGGCTATGGCATCCGACAGCTTGTCGAAACTGATAACAGGCAATATGGGACCGAAAATTTCGTCTTGCATCACAGCATCGTCAAAACTTACATTGTGCATAATGGTGGGTGCAATGTATCGTTGCTCAACATCCACTTGCCCACCATACAACAGCTTTTCGGGGTCGATGAGTGCTGCCAAGCGCTGTGTGTTTTTCTGATTGATAATTTGCACATAATTGCCATTGGCAATGCTAAAATTCTCTTTCTCAATTTCGCGTATGCAGGCTTCGAGCAGTTTTGGCGCTATGCTTTTTTCAACCAACACATAATCGGGGGCAATGCAGGTTTGCCCAGCATTGAGGTATTTTGCCCACACCAGCCGGCGCGCTGTCATTTTAATATCGGCATCGGCCATAACAAAAGCCGGGCTTTTACCGCCCAACTCGAGCGTAACGGGCGTAAGATGCCGTGCCGCAGCCTGATATACTATGCGCCCCACATTGACACTCCCGGTGAAGAAAATTTTATCGAAACGCTCGGCAAGCAATTGCTGTGTAATGTCGACACCACCTTCGACTACAGTAAAAAATTCGGGAGTAAAATTTCCGTTCACCATTTGCGCCAACACAGCACTTGTTTTAGCGGGCAGCTCACTGGGCTTAAGCACTACGGTATTGCCTGCCGCAATAGCCGCAATGGCTGGCGACAACGACAACTGTATAGGATAATTCCACGCACCAATAACCAAACACACACCCAAAGGCTCGGGCACAATATAACTTTTGGCCGGAAAATTCAACACATTGGTACGCACCCGCTTTGGCTTGGCCCACGCATTGAGGTGGCGCAAAGCATCGTCGATTTCGACATACAAAAGCGCAATCTCGGTAGCGTAGGTATCGAAAGCCGATTTCGAAAAGTCGGCCATAATTGCGGCATACATTTCGGCCTCGTAGGCCTGTATAATTGTGCGAAGCTTTTTGAGTTGCGCCTTGCGAAACGAAATACTTTTGCTTGCGTTGCTATTGAAAAATGCACGTTGTGCTGTTATAATATTGTTCATATGCTATAATATTCTAAATTAATCATTGTGTGAAAAATTTTTATTGTCGACCCTCGAAAAAGGACTTGTAAATATACAAAAAGTAAACTGAATAACGAATGTGGTATATTTATTTTTAACACGGTTATTATAGAACACGAAGGCACGGATGCACGAAGTTCGCTTAAACACGAAGGCACAAAGGCACGAATATTTTTTTTAAACGCGGAGGCACGGAGGCACGAAGATTCGCCACGATCGTTGCTTGGGCTATAGACTTTGCGCAAGTAATACAATACATTCACCACTGCTTATATATAACAAAAATAATGAAAACAGGATTAACATAAAAGCGACCTTAACACCGATTGCAAGCATTGAAATATGAAAAACAACGTCAGTTATAATTGAATATTTGCAATTGCGAATATGTATTACATATGTGCACATTCATTTAAACTATCAATTCGACACAACGCTATATCAAAACACTTATGCATAAGGCTTATTACGCACCGCAACAAACTGTTTGTTGGTTTACAAAACTATTATTTACATACATTTTTAATATCAATGCAAATAGTTAAATGATTATTTTCATACGTTACAAAGGCTTTTACTGAATGCAAATGTATTTGTGCGCATCGGTTTTTAGCACTCTGCAACGTGCAGACCTATTTGTGCGCAAGGGTTTTTAGTACTCTGCAATGTGCAGACCTATTTGTGCGCAAGGGTTTTTACTATTCTGCATTGTGCAGAGTTGCTTGTGCGCATGCGAATTTGGCATTCTGCAATGTGCAGACCTGTTTGTGCGCATAGTTCTAATTAACACTTTATAGACATTACACACTTGCTATAAACAAAACAAATGCCACACAAAAATACTAGCAATCATAATATGTAAATAAACATACATTATATAGGTTTCAATATATTTCAATCATCGCTAGTGCAGATATGCATTGTTATACTTTAACGTAGCGAGGAATACCAAACTACATCATGCAAAACTAAAAATTGCTGTGGTATGTAAGCTTTTGACTATCCGAAATAGCAGATAAAATATTAAACACAATATTACCTCGCAGTTAAAATTGTTGAAAGTGTAGCTAATGAAAAAAAACTAGAAAAAAAAACGACCATTTATGCATTGAGTAATTAAATAATTCTTATATTTGCATCGTTTTATTAAATTAAAACATAAACGTGCAATACTATTCAATCGACATCACAATAAGAACAGTAAAAATGCACAACGGGCGGGAAGTTTTTTTTAGTTGGATTGCAAGTTTTTGTGAAGTAATTTTTAGAAAAATGCAATATAAAAAAACTGTAATTTTAAATTTTCGACCCAAATTTCGGACAGCACATACTACTGACAATTAACTATTTAGTTAATTTTAGTTGTGACTGACCAACCTTTGGCTTACCCAAAACGGAAGTAAGACAGAATGCTATTAGACACATAAAAACAGCCAAATTTAAAACAGCACAATACCCTTCGTCGATACGAAAATGTTTCACTGTATCGATATTTTTAGTCCTTTTTTTTAATCACAAAAAATTCGTTTACAAACAAGCTGAACAATGAAAATATCAAAAATTACACATCGCAACGAAGTTCGCATTCGGGTCGATTTTCCGTACAATGCCGCAAGCACAACACTTTTGCGCCAAATACAAGGCACGCAATGGAGCAAAACACTCAAATGTTGGCACATACCCTACACAAAAGAAGCATTTGCGCAGCTAAAGGCAATGTTTCCTGATGTGGAATATGAAACGACGACGCCAAGAAACGTTAACGCACACACTTCGACGAACGATGAACCGATAATCAATAACGAAGAAAAAAAGCCAACTCCAAAAAAGATTGATTTAAAACAGGATTCAACCGAAACATCTGATTCGAAAAACCTTATCCCAAAACCAGCAAGTGAGCGCATTAATAAATCGGTCATCAGTATTACAATTTATCCAAAAGTAATAGAAATTAAAATGCCCAAAAATGAAGCCGATATACAGTTCGTTCGATCGTTTAAATATGCTAAGTGGAACAGCGCTCAATTTTGCTGGACTATACCCAATTACGCACGAAATGCCGATTTACTAACATCGTATTTTAGCAAAAAAAATGCTGAAATTGTTGTTGCCGAAACTCAACAAACCTCAGTTTCGAAAGCGGATGACAAGCAACAACCTACATTTACAAAAACCGATTTTTTGCTTATAAACAAATCGAATCGTAGCCTAATGATGTATTTTGCGTACAATGTAGAGTTGAGCAAGGCTTTAAAAAAAATACCATTGTGTAGTTGGAATAGCGACAAACGTTGTTGGGAAATGCCCTATTCGGAAAGATATTTGAAAGAAGTAAAAGAAATTGCAGCACAGTTTTCGCTAAATTTAATTTACAAAGAAGAACAAAAGTTGAAAGTGACACCCCGCAAATCGAAACTCGACATAAAAAAATATCGCACATGCCCGCAAAGTTTTACAAACAAACTCATTGAAGTGCGTTATAGCGAAAACACCATTAAGGTTTACACCGAAATGTTCGAAGAGTTTATTAATTATTACGAGGACACCGAGATTGACGACATAAGCGAAGCAATGATAACGGATTTTTTGTTATACTTGGT
>CAZEVV010000091.1:0-4193 GCA_964515675.1 uncultured Paludibacter sp.
TTTGTTTTCGAAAAAATTAAACGAAACGAAAACCACCTAAACCCTAAATATCAGCAACTTACAACTTTGGCACAAGCTTTGAAAATAAGAAAGAAAAAAAATAAAATATTTTGATAATAATTAAAAATATCATACAATGAATATTCTTTCGAAAATTAACCAAAAGTTGGCTTTCTTGCTAATTGCAATACTAAGCTTTGCAGCATGTACCGACAACAACGAAATTGAAAACCCAGTAAATGCCGATGCAACTTTCATGTTCGAGACCACGCAAAACCTCAAACTATCGGTAAAAGTAAACGACACCTACAGTGCGGCATATTACTACAAAGTCGAAATTTTCGACCGTCACCCATTGTCGAAAGACACTGCGGCGGCATTACTATCGGCAGGTGTGGCAAAGTCGAATGCCGACTTCAACACCCAAATTGTTGTGCCCAATCACATTACACGTCTCTTTGTACGTCAAATCGACCCATTACAAAGAGCTTCGGTAAAAATTATTGACATCGACAAAACAACAAAACAACTTGACATAGATTTTCGCCCGCAAACAAGCAGTGCAAGCGCAGCAAAAATGGCTAAAGTTGTTGCGCCAAACCCAAAAGCGAGCGATTATACTTTGCCTGCTACCTACAATACATTATCGAGCGCAGCAGTCACCCTCATGGGCGAAAACAATTACATACCGGCCAATGTAACCAATAGCAACATTAACTTTGGTTGGCTACAAAACTCGGCAGTGTATGTTGCTGGCGAATTAATTGTAAACACGAGCGGGACATATATCCCAGGAAACACAAAAATCGTGGTATTACCAGGCGGAAAAGCAACATTCAACACCGATATTAATTTTGAGCAAAATGGTGTTGTGATTGCCGTACAGGCAGGTGCAACAGCTGTTTTCAACCAGAATGCATCGGTGGGTCAAGGCTCAATACTTGTAAACGATGGCACAGTTACCCTTGCACAAGCGTTTGAGATACGCGCCAATTCAACCGTTTACAACAACGCCACCATTAATGCAAAAAACTTTACGATGACCAATCAGTCGACTTTACACAACGATGGTGCTTTGCAAACGAGCGAACATTTTATAATGAATTCGAACACCTATTTCAAAAACAGAGGCGTAATAACAGCAACTGCAAGCTTGCGCACCAACAACACAACAGCTGTAATCGACAACCATAACCTCATACGCACAGCCTATTTCGATATGCTTAATGGCGGCGGTGTGCTCAACAATTATTGTACAGTGGAGGCAACTGGCGCTGCGCTTAGTGGCTCAACAACCAACGGCTACCCCGGAACAATATTTGCCACAACAAATTTGTATGCATTAAATGCAACCATCAATTTGTATGGCGATGCTATATTTAAAACTGGCGTTGTAAGCAATCTTGGCACATCGAGTGTAGCTAACGGTGTGGAATTCGTTTATAATGTAAAAATTGAAGGCTTTACACAAAACAACAAATTCCCAATATTCATTACTAAAAATCTCACAAATAAAAACGGATGGCAAGTTTTAGAATTAAGAGGAACACTTGAATTTGTATTACCGGCGGCCGACGTACCAGGAAAACATTATTTTAGAAATGTAACTGGGCATGTCTCAATCACCGAATTGCCCACAGTTACTATCACAAGCACTGGCTGTAATGGTGGAGGCGTAAATGCCGACAATGGCTCGGGCGCACCAAGCAACCCTAATTTCCCAATGTGGATTGAAGAAAACAATGTGTACAGCTATGCCATGGAAGACCTTTGGCCGCACTTGGGCGACTACGACATGAACGACTTTGTATTTACAATCAAAAATATTAAAAAACTTATCAATGCCGAAAACAAAGTATTGTCGCTAAGTTTCGATATTACACCACGGGCAGCAGGTTCGACACGCTTGGTGAATGCAGCATTGCAATTCGACAATATTGCCGCAAACAACGTAACAGTTAGTGCAACCGACAACAAAGCACGCATGGAAACAGGACATACGCTTGCAAATGCAATATTATTCGAAAACGCACACAGCCTTTTTGGCCGCTCGTCGCAAGTAATTACAAATACACACGGACATTTGGCACGCATTGCATCGAAGGACTACAACTTCCGTTTCGACTTTGCACAAGCCGTTGAAGCCGAAAAAGTGATTATTAGCGCACTCAATTTCTACGTAATTGTAGGCGAAATAAACAGCAACAATCGCAACGAAGTACACTTGGCAGGTTTTGCACCAACAGTAAAAGTGAGCAAAGCTACCAACAATTACAAGGACAGCAACAATATGATATGGGCATTAATGCTTCCAGTGGCCGACTTTAAATACCCTACCGAAACAACAAAAATTTACGATGCATATCCACAATTCAGCAATTGGGCAACATCGGGCGGAAACAGTAATGCCAACTGGTATCTTTTTCCCAGCAACAATACGAGCTTAATATACTACAAATAATAAAAAACCATCACTCGCCAGATAGCCTCACTTGCAACAAAAAAAGCAAGTGAGGCTTTTTTTATGTGCATGCGAGCATCACACAAATGCAATTTTAAAAGATGTCTCATTTTTCCAATTTTTAGGTTTAAGAAACATCTACATTTGCAGCATAAAACAATTTAAAAAATTACAAATGAAAAAGATTATTTATTGGGTCGAAATTCCAGCAGCGAATTTCGAACGTGCTGTGAATTTTTACAGTCGTTTATTGGGGGTTGAACTTGCAAGCTACGAAGGCGAAACCGAAAAAATGGCATTTCTGCCTGAAGATGCAGGGGCAATATCATGGGCACCAGACTTTAAACCGTCGGAAAATGGAGTATTGATACACCTCAATTGCGGTAACGACCTCGATGGATGGCTAAACCGTATTGTTGCAAATGGAGGTACAATCGACAGGCCAAAAACCAAAATTGAGGCCGAGGACCGAGGATGGTTTGCTCTTTTTATCGACACCGAAGGCAACAAATTAGGCCTTTACGGAGAATAATCCCTTCATCAGCAACTTCGTCGCCAACAAAACGCCGAAGTTGCTGTTCTTTTTATTACTTTTGCAACAAAGCATACATATTTTTTGGTTATGAACTTATGTACAATAGCACCCTCATCGCAACTGTCGATGCACATAAAGCAATATTGGTTTCTCGAAATGGAAGCCCATGAGGCTGTGGGCGAACGCATTGTACCTACTGGATATATCGAACTCACTTTTCACTTCGCACAAACACTTATACAGCGAAAACACAGCGATAATTTGCAACCTTCAGTCATTATTTCGGGACAAAAAACAGGCTTTTTCGATGTTATTCCAACAGGTAAAACATCAATGCTCTCAATACAATTTTACCCGCATAGCGCAAGCTTGTTTTTCGACCTATCTTTAAGCGAACTCACAAACGAAACACTCAACTTTAATGACCTTGTAGGTGCACCAGCCCGTGAACTTGAAGAGCAATTACATGCATTGCCAACCCTCAACCGAAAAGTAGCACACATCGAACAGTTTCTGTTACTGCGCCTTGCACACAGCGCGGCATACACATGGAAACGTATTGCACACAACATCTCCATTATCAATCAAAACAACGGAAATATTACACCTGAGCAATTAGCTTCTGAAGCATGCTTAAGTCGAAAACAACACGAACGAGTTTTCAAACAAATGGTAGGTTTGTCACCCAAACAGTTTCTCAAAATAATACGATTTCAATACAGCATCTACGCACATCAGCAATTTCCAAACGAAAACCTAACAGAACTAGCCTATCGCTGTGGCTTTTACGACCAATCGCACATGATAAATGACTTTCGCGAACTGACAGGCATCACACCAAAACAATATTTCAATGACTGCAACAATCCCATTTCTGATTATTTTTAATAACTCAATTCTAATGACAGTTAAGTATAAATTGGCATAAATCAACTTTAAATTACATCGCAACTTCTATACTTTTTTATGTAATTAAAAATCAAATTCGCTAGCGCTGATTAAACCCAAAACACATTAGCAATTTGACAAAAATACGGCATTCTTTAAGGCAGAATTGACAAAAAACAACTTGAAATTGGGAATAACACATGCAATTGAAGCAAAAGTCTCTATCAAAAAGTAGGTTTACAATTATAATTCTCCATCGTGGAGAAATGTAAAATCACACTTACAAAAGCATTCTCCATCGTGGAGAAA
>CAZEVV010000091.1:4293-10638 GCA_964515675.1 uncultured Paludibacter sp.
CATCGTGGAGAAATGTAAAATCACACTTACAAAAGCATTCTCCATCGTGGAGAAAAGTAAAATCACACTTACAAAAGCGTACTAAACAGTGGAAAAATGCAAGTTTAGATTCATTGTTTAACCCAGCGATGTATCGCTAAACCTTTACCTTGACAAATTACGCAACACTGATAATAGAAATTCGCAAAAGGCAAAAAAAATGGCTGTCAACTTTCATCGACAGCCATTGTTTTATTTAGAAAATCAATTGATTACAAAGGATTTTGCGTCAATTCGGGATTAGCATTAATCTCATCAATTGGCAAAAGCCATTGCCAACGATTATCGTTTGCAGGCACTTCGTAAACTGTAGCAATTGTTGGGTGATTTGCCCCTAAGCGGTTCAATGGTAAGTTCAAGCGTTTCAAATCGAAGAAACGGAAACCTTCGCCCCAAAGCTCAGCACGACGTTGAATCATAATTTCATCAATAAGAGCTGTACCAGTTTTAGTTGACTTAACATAACTTGGGTCGCGATTGACAGCCAAAGTATATAAAGCATCTTGAGCTTTAGTATCATTACCACCTTGACGAGCATAAGCCTCAGCAGCAATCAAGTACATTTCGCCAACACGCATCAAAGGAACATCGCCCACACTTGACGTCCAATCAACCACACCAAATTTCGTATTCATATAAGCATGTTTCGAGTAAGATGCCGTAGGCAATTGCAAACTTGTTGTAACTGGATGCCACAGACCTTTACGAACATCAGTAGCAGAAATTTGGTCATACAACAATCGATTAATACACTTCGGTGAAGTACGAATAGCTGATGAGTTAAAATTCCACGACATAAATGCAAAATAACTATAGAAATAAATTGTTTGGTCGGTAATCATAATCGAACCATGCATCCATTCAGTATTTACTTTACTAAAACCTTCTTTGTATTGAGCATTTGTCATTAATTTTGTACCATCATGAGCAGCAATTGCAGCTTCAGCAGCAGCAGCAGCATCAGCCCAACGACCTTGCGTTAACAAAACACGTGCTCTTAAACCTTGAATTACAGACAAGTCAAAATGAGATTTATTGGCACGTTTCCCATCTGTTCCGGCATATAATGTTACCGCATCATTTAAGTCAATATTCACTTGAGTATAGATAGCCTCAACCGTAGCACGTGGTTGTGCATCGAGTGTTGATTCAAGAATCAAAGGCACACCCAATTGCGTATTATTACCACCAGCCACATAACGTGAGCCATACAACTGCACCAAATAAAAATGACCCCATGCACGATAAGCCAAAGCACCAGCTTTAATTTTCTTTCTGTCCATCTCAGCGCCAGGCACATTGTCGATATTGGCAATAATAAGATTCGCATTATTTATCATCTGATACCAGAAAGTATATGGAAACAGCGTCCACAATGCATTCGGATTTCGGTGAGAAATCCAACGATAAGGACCATTGGCATACCATTGATTCACTGGAAAAACCAAGTCTTCGCCAAGCGCATCAGCAGTAATCATCATACCACCATATCCACCCATATCCTGGCTACTTAACCACTGCGAATACATTTTGCGATGCATACCGTTAAGTGCCGCCCAAGCATTAGGCATTGATGTAAACACCTCTGAAGAGGCTATTTGATCGGTAGGCACAGTTTCTAAATAGTTTTCGTCACACGAAAACAACATGCCAACCATTAGGAATAAAAATATTATCTTCTTCATATTCTACAAATTTAAAAAGTGAAATTAACACCTACAGTAATAACTTTTGCAGGGTCGTATACATTTGATGTAACACCAGCAAATGATTGATTTACATTCATACCTTTGCGAGCCGAAAGGATAAACAAGTCTTCACCAGTCACAAACACTCTACCATCAGTGGCTTCGATAGCTTTCATCCAAGTTTTTGGGAAGGTATAACCCAACTGTACATTTTTGAAAGATAGATAGCTACGTGAAATCAAGAAACGATCACTAACACCACTAAAGTGTGCTGAACGAGCATCATCCATACGAGGAACATTTGTAACATCGCCTGGCTTGGTCCAACGTTGCATCAAATCGACATGTTTTGCACCACCAACATTACCCGAACTCATTAAACTTGCATAAGTAGCATCGTAAATTTTACCACCTAACGAATACACAAGCATAAATGAGAAATCAAGCGATTTGTATTTAATTGTATTGGTAAATGAACCCTGAACAGTTGGAATTGATGAACCAGTGTAGTGATATTTTGCATTATTAATATCAGTTGACAAAGTATCAGTACCAATAATTTTAATACCAGAAGTTGCAAGTGTGTTATTAGCATAATACAAAGCTGCACCATTATCAGGGTCAACACCATACCATTTTCTCATCCAAAATTCATACAAAGAATGTCCTTCTGACAACTTTTTCGTACCAGAAATAATTTCTTTAGCTGTGCCATCTAAGTTTTTAGGCATTTTGGTAATTTTGTTTGTGTTCGTTGCTCCAATGAGATCAATTGTCCAAAGGAAATCACGTGTTTTTACAGCATCCACCGATACCGAAACCTCGAAACCACGGTTATACATTGTACCAATATTTGTCCAAACTTCGCTGATACCCGATGAAACAGGCTTAGGCTCTTTAAATAAGAGGTTAGCCGATTGTCTATCATAATACTCAAATATACCACGTACACGGTTTAACAAAGTAAACTCAAGCGCCACATCGAACTGTGAGTTTTTCTCCCATTGTAGACCAGGACGAGCTACTGAAGCAATCCAAAAACCAGCTTCGTTAGCATTGTTTGTTCCTAAGTCATACAAACCTTTATCAGGATAATAATCCAATGCACCTGAATTTGTCAACAAATCATCATTACCAATTTGTCCGTAAGAAGTACGAAGTTTAAGCGCATTCACTGCTGTAATATCTTTCATAAAATCTTCTTGGTCGAGACGCCATGAAGCTCCAACACCCCAGAATGAACCCCAACGGTTAGCTTTGCTAAACTTCGAAGTACCGCTATAATTATAGTTACCCGACAAATAGTATTTATCTTTATAATTGTATTCTACGTTTGCCAAATACGATTCGCGACGCAAATAATTACTATAACTTGTCAATGAGTTTGTAGTTGTATAGTTCACCAATTCATTAATACCAGAAGCAATTATACCTTGACGGAAACCATATGTATACTCGTAAGTAAAATTATAGTTTTCGTGAATAGCTTTAGCGCTAATGCTATGATCTCCAAACGTTTTGTCGTATGACAATACTTGATTGATATTCCATGTAGCTCTATCAGCAAATGTACGACGACCACGGCCAGATGGAGCACCATCACCTACTTTAGGGTTTTCGTGTACTGCTTCTTTATAATTCGAGAAGTCACCCGCACCATTCAAAGTTAATTTAAAATCTTTAAGGAAAGTAATTTCGGCAAACGCACGTGCACCAATAGCATTACGTATATAGCTGCGATAATTCCATTCAGTTTCGGCAACAATATGACGTCCATTATAAGCACCAGTTGGACGAGGCGTTAAATAGTCATAAATTTTCGCGCCATTTTCATCCAAAACATATTCACCTGTAGCAGCATCATGACGATGGATAGGATAGATTGGACCCATATTACGTGCAAAGTTAAACGGATTCACAATACTATTTGATGATTCAGTATCGATAAAAGTAGATTTTGAACGAGAAGCATTTAAATTTATGCCAGTTCTTAAAAAGCTTGTAACTTTTGAATCGGCATTTACACGTGCCGAAAAGCGCTCGAAATCCGAATTCATCACATAACCTTTTTCATTCAAATAACCCAACGAAGAAAAGAATTGTGACCGATCAGTACCACCTGAAATAGAAGTAGAATAATCTTGACGAATACCTGTGCGTGAGATAGCACCAAACCAATCCAAGTCGTCGGCCCAGCGTAGGGAAGCTGTATCGTTAAAAACACCTTCAGCGCTTATTATCTTATCACCAGCAACATTGTAAGGGTTCATCATCAATCCTGTAGCACTTACAAGACGCGTTGAAGCTTTACCTCCAGCAACTAAAGCATCATCGGCTGCTCCCGAAGCAGGGAACATGTGTTGATTGCGGAAAGTTTCCCACGATAACATCATAAAGTCGCGTGGACCTACTTTTTCTTGCTCTTTAATACCACGACTCACAACACCTGTTGTTGCCTTAAAATTAACTCGCGTACGATCAGCTTTACCACGTTTGGTAGTTATCATAACAATACCATTTGCAGCACGTGAGCCATAAAGAGAAGTAGACGCCGCATCTTTTAGAATGGTCATACTTTCAATATCATCACTACTTATACTAGAAATTGCACCATCGAAAGGAATTCCGTCAACAATGTACAAAGGTGCGTTTGACGCATTTACCGAACCAAAACCTCTAATACGTACTGCAACACCCTCACCAGGCTGTCCGCTACCAGAGTTTACAACAACACCTGGCGACTTACCTTCAATAGCATTCGTTAGGTTGGTAATAGAACGATTGGCAATTTGATCGCCACCAATAGTAGATGCTGAACCAGTAAACGAGCTTTTCTTTGCAGTACCGTAGGCTACTACAATAACTTCGTCGAGGTCGCGTGCATCCGATTGCATACGAACTATAACACCATTTTGTGCATTCACCTCAACTGTTTTCATACCAATGTACGAAACTACAAGTGTAGTAGCTGCTTGAGGAACTGAAAGCTGGAAACTACCATCGGCTAATGTAATTGTACCTTGAGCAGTACCCTTAATAACAACTGTAGCACCGATAATTGGTTCGCCATCGTCGGCCGAAACTACTTTTCCGGAAACCGAGCGCGTTTGAGCGTTAACCAATCCTACACCTATCAAAAATAGACAGGCCAGAAAGAACGTTAGTTTTCTCATAAATTTACCCTTTTGTTAATTAATCAATAATTTGCGATTTGTTGTGTTTTTTATTGATTACACGTTTGCAAAAATAGACTATTAATTTTAATAAAACAATAGGTTTTGCTAAAAAAATGCAAGAAAAACCATCGAAAAATTTATTTTTACTTAATACCGTTGCATTTTATTGGTAGAAATAAGTGGATTTATGAAATTTTAATATAGATTTTTAGTCGATACAAACAACTGCTATGCAATCAATTAACACAAACCAAACAAGTAATTATACAAAAAACAAGAAAATCTATAAGCAAAAATCACAGAAAAACATAAATATAAAAGCCACATCACCATACACACTTATTAACACAAGCGACAAATAATTTTAGCTTTTTTGAAGCAAACGAAGACATCAACAGAGATAATTTAGCCTGTAAAATACACCAAAACACCCACAATTACAACACAAAACGGCAATGAAACAACTCGCAAACAAACGTATTTCCAACAAAACTATCAAAACAAACACTTATTGCACCGCAATACCGCAAAAATAAAAGCAAAATAACACTTCGACATGCAAAATGCAGCACAATTAAAACAAACACAAATTGCTAAATAAGTTTAAACAAAATTTAGTTCTATCAACAATTCCAAATTAACATATATAAAAAAAATCGCTGTGCAAAATGATTTGCACAGCGATTTATATTTAACACAATTAACTCCGCTACTAAGGCAGCGTTAAAACTTCAGCGAAAGTCCCAAACGAACCAGCCGATACAGTAAAACGACCCTTAAAAGTAATCTCTTTGCCATCTTTTGTTGAACCAATTACAACGCCGGCAGCAGTATTTGGATCGAAAGAGACCATACCATAGGTAGCACTTTTGTATCCTGTTTCTTGCTTGCCAACAGTGATTGTGTTATCGGCATTAATAGCAAAAACAAAGTCATAATTTGCGGCATAAAGCCCTGGCAACTTATAAACTTCACCCTCTTTAGCTTTTAAAATGGGTTGATCCCAAGCCTCTTCGAAGAATTCTGATTCGAAAACACCTACACCAAATTCCTCATAAGTTAACTTACGCCCTGTTTTCACCTCTACCTCTTTTATTTTGGCAGGAGAAACAACCGCCTCATCGGCAATTGTAATTTTAAAAGTAAAACTTGTGGTTGGGCTTACAGTCTCGATGTCAGGGTACAACACATTAACATATGCAACAGCTTCTTCAAGCTCTTCTTTGCTATACTTAGCCAATGCAAGCTCCATGTTAGATTTCGCAAGCTGAGACCTTATATACATATCAGAATCTACATCTATCTGATTTATTTTGTGGTCTTTTATGACCTTTTGTACTGAACCTGCATACTTAGAAACACTTTTAAACGGAAGCATAAGTGACCATCTTTTTACCATTTCTGCATTATACATTGCGTTTTTCTGGTCTGGTATAAGGTCG
>CAZEVV010000092.1:0-10623 GCA_964515675.1 uncultured Paludibacter sp.
GTTTGGGGCAAATCCTTACAAATGAACCGCTGCTGCTCAAATTTGCTGTACCGCCTCTTAAAGTCCCCTAAGGGGGAACCAGCGGTCGGCGTAAGCCAATTAGGGGGCAAAATTATATCCTTTTTAAAACAATCATTTCGTTGTTTTTATTTACTACCGCCGTAAAATATGCTTGCAGGTTTTCGTACTCCATTTGTGGGAAAAGAATTTGCCCCATTTCGAAAACATAGTTGATCATGATTACATCGTCTTTTTGCTGAATGATATAATTAAGTCGACATTCTTCATTCAGGTTGAAACGGTTCGACTTTGGCATTTCGGCCACTTGGTAACCTGCAGGTAACTTAATATTGATAGTAGCACGGTAGATATTCGGGAAATTAAATTCGATGGGCAATTTGCGTTCGCTAGCTGTTAGTTCGTTTTTGCTTATAGGTGCAAACACAAGCGGATTGAGATAGATAAACTCATTGCTTGCATCGAGCTGTTTGCTAAATGAAGCCATTTCCTTAACGGTATTCGACAAATAATTATTGCCCTCGATACTGTGTGATTGCATTTCGATACCGTGTTTTGTTGCAAAATTGTTTACAAACTCGGTTGAGTCCTTTGCTTTTCTGAAACTTTCGATATAAGCAACAGCAGCCTGATTTTGATACATGCGTGTAAATTCGCATTGCATCAAACCTTTATCGTCCACTTTTCCATTAAATATCATAACTTCTTGGTTACGAGCAATTTTTGTTAAGTCAACCCATTTTTCGTCGCCCGACGAAGGATCGAAAATTCGAGCCCTATCCACCAACATGTTAAGTGGCAAAGTATTTATACCCCCAACACGTGTCGACCCATCTAAGTAATACTTTTTACCATCCGAAGTTTGAACGCAAACTACAAAAGTGTTAATTTTATCGAGCGAAGGCCTCGTAAGCGGCAACCTACCACTTGAGCGTGTCGACAACATAACCGGATATGCATTCATCCCAATTTCTTTTAATCCACTTATAATAAGCATATTTATTTGTGCATTATCGCCCAAACCATTGCGCAAAGCCTCGCGACTGCCATTGCCAGTAAATCCATACTTTTCGTTCCAATTTACACGGCTTTTGACATATGCAAACACGGCTTCAATTTTTTCTTTATCGCTTGTGAGCGCACTTGTAGCCGCAATAATCTCGTTTTTAAACGGACAATTCATTTTCACATTACGACCAAAATCACTATCGTCATTCAGCACTTTATCAACATCGGCCCATGTGTTCGAGTAGGGCTTGTAAAAATCGTTGGGAAAATGCGTTGCCTTAAGTTCGAACCACACCGACGAGAAAAAATCGAAAGACGACCAAATAAACTTCTCGTCTTTTAGCGCTGGCACATTGTTGGCAACAAAGCTACGACGAACACCTTTGGCAGTAAGTTCGCCAAACGAAAATCGAAAAGTTATTACATCCTGCTCTTCCTTTGCCTCCACTTTTTCATAACCCTTCATGTCGACACTAAAAATGAGATATTCGGGTATGCGAATTTCGTATTTGCTCAACACCACTGGTATGCGCCCCTGAAAAAACCAAGGGTCCACACTGTACAACATATTTGAATTTTTGCGGTATCGATATTCTATAACAGTGCCAGCTTTTACATTGGGCATCGAGAATTTTACGCGGCGATAAGCACCACTTACTTCCTCATCGAAAATAAATTTTTTGTCCAATTTTGTTTTCACCACCTTGCCATTTTCGATATTGTAGGAAGTGGCATCAATTTCGAAAACATTTTCGCGCGCATTAACATTTTTGTTATAATAATCGATCGTAATATTGCCATAATCAACACCTTCGTCGGTAAGAATCTTGATTTTTTTCGAAATCATGTGATCCATAATTAAGTTATTTTGCTGCGGATTATAGCCTGTGTAACCATCCTCGTAAAGTACAACAGCCACAGCCGAAGTATCGGGCTCATAACGTGTCATTTTTAACTCATAATCAGTCACTCTTCCAAATCGAGTGCTATAATCTTGCGCCATTGCAATGTGTGCAACAAGGCTTAGGCTGGTAAGTAAAAGAAATAATTTGTTCATTTGTTTATTTTTTTATTGTGATTGAAACAGCATTCGCTTTTAATATTTATGTTTTGCAATGCTCATTTCATATTAAATTTTTAAATATAATGGAATATAAATTGTGTGCTTAGTTTATAGTTATACACCCCGCATGCACCTTGGGCAACCATCAGGCAGTGCAAGCAAAAGGCAATTAACCGTGCTTGCAGCGGGCAACACTATCATCGGTTTACTACATATATTGTAACAATATCCACAATTATAATTTGCCAACAGCTTGTTTTTTGCGCAACAACAATGTTTTTTTGTTGAAGTCGGCCGCAGCATTAATTACATTTCTGAAAGCATCCCACTGCTCAATGCTATAGCTAGCATCGGGGTATTGCTCGTCGGAGTCGATGGTCACTGTTTTGCCATCGAAGCTAGCTACCGAACGGAAAAAGCAACCCGTTTTATCGCCATCAACAAGTGCCACGTACATGTTCAAATCGTCGATATTGGCAGGTTCGTAACCTTCGGGAATGGTAATTGTAATACGGCGATAGTAATTGTGCAAAAAGCCTACGTCGACAGGTAATTCGCGCTTGTTTTCTTGGTACAATTCGGTTTGTTGCCCTATTGTTTCGCCTATTTTAATCAAATAATCGTCGCCCGCCTCCACTATCAATGCTTTCGACTCGAGCTCCAAATCCCAAATCAAAGGCTTTACAGCTATGTTTTCGGGGGCACTATTTTCGTATTTTAAGCTTAAAACTTCGGTGTGGTCCTTGCCCATTGCAAATAGCGACTCAACAAATTCGGCCTTTGTTTTATCATCCATGAGGTGCAACACCGACTGAAAATTACAAGCATATTCGCCCTTCATGCTGCGGGTTGTGTGTGTACGCAACAACCTTTTGTCGAGGTCGATTTTTGCATTTATAAACAACGAGTCGGTATTTTCGTAACTCTGATGATGCGGAATGCTACCAAGCCTATAACCCAAAGTGCTAATATTATAGTAATGTATAGGCTTAAAAAACAACGCATTGGCACTCTGAAACTTAACAGGCACTATGCCCAAACGATAGCTCGGCTCTTCGGGGCAAATAAATTTATCGCAATCGGGGAAATACAGCAAAGTATGCTCTATATAATTGTAGGCATTGAAGTCGGTTGGGAACGGTTTTTCGTACATGTTGCCTGTTTTTACGAGCTCGAAAGGTATTTTAGCCGCCTGCAAAAGTGCTACGTAAAGTTTAGCAATATCGTTGAAGTTGCATTGCGAAAACTTGATATTATCCACCAAATTACCACTGCTCCCCAAGTTTTCGTCGACCTGAATATTAGCCTTTACCCAATTTTCGATTTTGCGAATATTGGTTTCGTTGCTTGGCGATGTGAGTTGAATTTTTTTGAGCAAATTACTCGCAGCTTTTTGTTCCTTTTTCGACAAATCGTACAAATTACTGTAAAAAATATCGGCCACTTTGGACCAACTATTTTGGCGTATGCCCGACTGATATCTGTTGAATGTTACACTATAATCGAAACCCAACATATGAGGCTTGTATTTGGCATATCGCTCCTCGTCGATACCTTTAATGTTGCGACTAATGCTGCGTTTTACAACAATGTCCTTATAGGTCGAATCCACCTCGAAAGGAGCAAAACCATTGTTGTATCGAAACTGATATTCGAGCTTTTCGGGTGTTGCAAAAACAACTTCGGCAACCGCAATAGGCGTATCGTCCTGCAATATGCGGCTTCCATACGACCTGTATTCCCTACGCAGAACATAGAAATATTCAATTTGCCCGCCCACTTCGGCCCCTTCGATAACAAATGTTTTAAAATCGCCTTTGTTTTCGAGGTTTTCTATTTGCTTGATATTCTCTTTTGCAACCACCGTAATTTTACCATCGGGCGACACAAAACGCGCTGCCATATCAACAATTTCGATAACATTGCTCAGCGGAATATAAATTTTGTTGTTACGACTAATGGCATCGTGCGTATCGACCTTAATTTTTTTGTGAAACACACGCATCTCTTCGAAAAGCTGTTTTGAATTGATGTAAACTTCGAGGATATTGCGGTCGAGTAAAACCAATTCGCCATTTTTGGGCGCAATATTCTCGGTTTGCGATGGTATAGGCATGCTATCCCAGTGGTACTTACCAAATTTCGATTGGGCAAGTGTGCTCAATGCCAATAGCATAAAAGCAACGGAGTAAACGATTTTCATGTGCGAGTAAAACATTTATTTTATACAATAGTGATTATTAGTGTGAATAGCTAACCCCCAAAGCCTTTTCTCGATACTCATGAGCTCAACTGTAAGGGCAAGTTTAAAAAATATCAATATAAAATTTGTGTGCAGCAACATAGCTTTCGTTACTTAAAAAAAAACTACAATTCATTCGGTTGCAATTAATTTAGAAGCTTAAAACAAAGCACACAACAACAATTTGTATTAGCGTCAACAATTATCGATTGAGAATGGAACTCGCAAAAAACTTGCAGGTAGCCAAAAGTTTAAGCATCCAAGCTGTCGATAATATTCTCCAATTCCGTATCAATTTCGGTTAGTTGTTTGCGACAAAAAGCAATCAATTCGCCAGCACGTTTCACCTTTGCGCTTATCAACTCCATATTAATTTCATCGTTCGATTCAAGATATTTCAATATCTCATCGAGTTCGGCCACAGCCTCGGTGTAAGTAATTTCTTTCTTCTTCATTTAAGCTTTTTTGATTTTTTGCAAATGTAATAATATTTTTAATAAAAAAAGCGCTTTATGCGCATAAAATGCAAAAATATCCAATGAAAATTATGTGGCAACACATATTGATTAATTTTGACCGATGAATATGTACGATGAATGATTTTCAAACGGATTTATTTGTGTTTGAGTATCAATTCAATTGCAACATGTAACATTTCTGAAATAAACAATGATAATTTTTGTTTGTTCCGATAATATGCACTATTTTTGGGAATTGATATTCAGCAGTATAATTTTTAAATTGCTGCAAATAAATGCTTGTTAACTTCTATCAATTTTTAAATGAAAAAAATTATACTCGCTCTCTTAATTGCTTGCTCGGCCAACGTATTAGCACAATTCAAAATCAATGAGCTAATGACCAATAATGTTTCGGCACACATGGACAGTTATTACAACTACAGCATGTGGGTCGAAATATATAATTCGAGTACAACACAGAGTTTCAATTTAAATAATTTCTATTTTTCGAACAACAAATCCGAAAATCGTAAATGGCAAGCACCCAATAGAAATGTTGCAGCAAATGGCTTTACGATTCTATATTTCGAACGTTCTTCCTACACCAACCATGCCAACTTCCGCCTCGAACCCGAAGGTGGCGTGCTTTATATGTTTAGCAGCAGCGGCTCAATTGTCGACAGTGTAAAATATGGCGCACAAAAACGAAACATCTCCTTTGGCAGAAAAACAGATGGCGCCGACGAATGGGTGTTTTTCGATGTGCCTAGTCCGGCCGCAAGCAACAATGGAAAAAAATGGAACAGTTTAACTTGCAATATTCCTGTTTTTACTAAAACTGGGGGCTTTTACAGCGGCACGCAAAGCATTGCATTTGCAACACCCGAAGTGGGCGACACCATTTACTACACACTCAACGGAAACGAGCCAACACGTACAAATGCACTCTTGTATCAGGCTGGTAGCAATATAAATATAAGCCGCACAACAGTGCTGCGCGCCATTACCGTATCGAAAAACAAACTCTCGAGCGAAATTGCAACCCAAACTTATTTTATTAACGAACGCAATTTCAACCTACCAGTTGTATCCATTGTTACTACACCCGCTAACCTCACCAACAACCTTATAGGCATTTATGTGCAAGGCACCAACGGCATTACTGGCAATGGTATGGATACACCTGCCAACTGGAATATGGATTGGGACCGACCAGCCAATTTTGAATTGTACGACAAAAACCGACAACAGCAATTGAACCAAGAGCTCGACATTGCCATTGCAGGCGGTTGGACGAGGAAAAACGGACAGAAATCGCTCAAAATTCAACCCAAAAAGAAATTCGGTAACAACAGATTGCTGTACGATTTTTTCGAAGCCACAAAACCAGGCAATAAATACAAAGATATTTTGTTGCGTAACTCGGGCAACGACTTCTACTACAGCATGATGCGCGATGCTGTGGCACAATCGGTTGTGATGAAACGCATGAACCTCGATTATCAGGCCTACGAACCCGCCATTTGCTTTATGAATGGCGAATACTATGGCATTCAGAACCTGCGCGAACGTACCAACGAAGACTATATATACTCGAACTATGGCCTCGACGAAAGTGAAATTGATTTACTCGAAAGTGCCGAACTCAATACCGACGCTCGATTTAAGGTGCTCACCAACTATGTGAGCAACAACAATATTGCCACCGAAGCTGTGTTCAATGCCGTGTGCGAAATGATGGACATGGACAATTTTATCAGCTATATGCTTTCGCAAATGTTTTTTGGCAATACCGACTGGCCGCACAACAACATTAAAGCTTGGCGCAAAAAGGATGGCGGAAAATGGCGTTGGTTGCTCTACGATACCGATTTTGGCTTTAATCTTTACGATACCAATTTGCACAACTTTAACTCGGTAACCTATGTTTTGGGCGAAAACAGTTCGAATGTTCCCGCTGCATGGGCCACTCTACTCATGCGCCGCTTGGTGCTCAACGAAACATTTCGCAATCGCCTCATCGACAAAGCCAGTGTGCAACTTTCAACTACATTTACACCACTGCGTATAAGCAATATTATCGATAGTTTGGCACGCCCTATACAAACCGAAATTACCCACCATAAAAATAAATGGGGGTCATATCGTGGCTTTACCAACGACATTAGCAATATGAAAACATTTGGCACCAATCGCTCCAATCGTATGTTCGAATTTTTGGCTTCGCGCTTTTTGGGCAATGCACCTACATCAAACATTGCACTGAGCGCCAACATAGCCAATGCACAATATAGCATGAATAATGAGTTGATAATGGACACTACGGCCAACATACGCACTTACAACAATCGCCCACTCAATTTTAAAGCCATAGCACCACGCGGTTATGCTTTTTCGCATTGGGAAGTGAGCGGCGCAACTGCAACACAACAGTTGATTGCCGAAAACGACACCTGGCGCTATTTTGATGGCAATGCAATGCCAGCAGCCAATTGGTACACAAAAAACTATAGCGATGCAAGCTGGAAAACTGGCATTGCACCGCTTGGCTATGGCAACAGAGGCGAAACCACCACCATATCGTGGGGAACGGATGCCAACAACAAAAACATAACGGCTTATTTCCGTAAAAATGTACAAATATCGAACGTAAGCGCTAAAAGCAATTTTGTAATCAATGTTTATGTCGACGATGCAACGGCCGTGTATGTAAATGGCACCGAGGTGGGTCGATACAACTTGCCAGCAGGCCCACTCACTTTCAACACCGTAGCCAACACCTTCAATAATGTGGAGTTGGCAACTTTTGTTGTGCCAGCCAACTTATTGCTCGAAGGCGACAATTTGATAGCTGCCGAGGTGCATCAAAATTCGCCCACAAGCTCCGACCTACATTTCCGCCTTGCAATGAGCTATAGCGAAGGCAGCAATTCGAACATTGTCGATAGCGAAATTTTCAACACTACGCTAAGTAAAAATATAAGTCTGAAAGCCATTTTCGAAACAAGTAATGAGCCCATTGAGGAAGAAAAAATTGTAATCAACGAAATAGTAGCTAGCAACAATATAATTCGCGACGAATTTGGCGACAAGGACGACTACATCGAACTTTACAATCGTAGCGACGAAGCCGTTAACATTGCCGGATGGCACATTACCGACACGCCTGCAAATCGCACATTATTTACTTTTGCCAGCACCGACCCAAGCAAAACAACCATAGCACCCAAATCGCACCTCATGCTATGGGCCGATAGTCAACCTGAGCAGGGAATATTGCACCTCAATTTCAAACTCAGCAAAGAGGGCGAAACCATCATTCTTTCGCGCCCCAATGGCAATGCATTGCTCACGGTCGACTCGGTGGCTTACCCCGATATGCCTCAGAATATGAGCTTTGCCCGTGTACCAGACGGTAGTAATGTGTGGGCAGTGCAAACACCTACGCCCAATGCCAGCAACCTCGCACCCAATGCAGCCGAGCAACTTGCAAGCAATGGCATAAGGGTTTACCCTACAGTGGCTACAAGCCATGTATATGTTGAAGGAGCAAGCATGCACACCATACAAATTTTCGATTTGCAAGGCAAAATCGTGCACAGCCAACAAGCCACCGAAAGCACAGTGCGCATCGACCTGCAAAACCTCCGCTCAGGCCTCTACATTTTGCGTGTGAATGGGCAAACGTTTAAGTTGATAAAGTAAGGGGGGGGAAGATTGACATATTAGATAAAACGAAATATCAGACGAAAGCGTTTAAACGCCGAATTTAGAGCGATAAAATATCTATTTAGCTCCAAACGACTTGCCATTTTGAGAAAAAAAAATGCAAACTCAACGTAAAAAAACGAGGTTTTTTTTTACGATGAGTTTGCATTATGCTTGAAAAATGATTGTTGTGGTTTGTTGTTTTACATACTTATATTGAGTACAAATCCTACAATCCTATTTTATTATCATTAGAAACAACAAATGATTAGTTTGCTTTTGGTGCGGCCGCTTCGCGCTCTTTGATGCGTTTGTACCATGCTTCGCGCTCTTTTACCAAATTGTAACCGCGGGCCGAAAGATAATTGTTGATGCGACCTTTGTATTTGCCAAATGCTTCGTGTTTTTTATGCGAACTTTCGGCATTCACAGCATATTCGCGTGCTTCAACAAGCCAGGCCATGATTTGTCGCTTTTCTTCGTCCTTCAAACTTGGTATCATGTCCAATGTCGAGTTGTAGGTAACCATCAACACCCCAAATGTCATTCCGTCTTTAATGGCCTCAACTTGTTTGTCGGTGCAATGCAAGCTCAGCGCCGACAAAAAACCAAAATATGTGCGATAAATGGCAGCATCTTTTTCGTTTTGTGCATGTGTAATAGCAGCATTCCGAGCGTCGAACGAAAGGCGTGGGTCGGCTTTTGCGGCTTTTACCAAACTATCACGTCGCTCGTAAATATCGTTGAGCTCGAAATATCGATTGGCAACAATATTGGTTACATTGTTCAGTGCCGTTTTGTTTTTAATTTCGAGTGTTTCTACAATCTTTTTCGATCGGCCTACGATATTTTCAACATATTTGGGGTCGCGACCTTTGCTATTCAGTTCGGCTGCACTTATTGTAAGGCAAAACAATGTAAGTAGCAGGGTTATAAATTTTAATCTCATTGCGATTGAACTTTTTTTGGTATGTTTTTTATTTCTGAATTAATTTCTCGTATTCGATAGCAGCCAATATAAATGCGCCTACAGCTTTGGGGTCGTTGTCGATAATGGGTTCGCTTATGTAATATTCGAAACTTCCATCGCGATACACTTTATCGCCTCCCAAGCCCGCCACAGCACAACCTTGTGTTATTGTATAACTACCATCGGCCTTGTGGCGAATAAATTGTTTTATCATTCCATCGAATGCTTTTTGTGTTTGGAGCAAATAGCTTTTGTCGATGTATTGTTTGTTCATTGCTTTGCTCAAAAAATACACAAACATAGCCGTTGCCGACGACTCGAGATAGTTACCTTGGCGCGTTCCTTGGTCGGTAACTTGGTACCAAACGCCCGAATTTTTATCCTGATATTTAAGAATGGCTGGCGCCAAATTGCTTACAATCGATAAAATTTCGTCGCGCCCTTGGGTGTCGACAGGCAAATAATCGAGCACATCCACCAAGGCAATGGCAAACCAGCCAATGCTACGACTCCAAAAATTGGCCGACAAACCAGTTTCTTTGTTGGCCCAAGCCTCTACCCTACTCTCGTCCCAAGCATGGTAATACAAACCTGTTACTGGGTCGTAAGTTTTTTCGGCAATAAGCAAAATTTGATGCACCACATCGTCGAAAAGTTCTTTCTCGCCAAAAGTTGCAGCATATTGCGCCAAATACGGACTCGCCATATAAATACCATCGAGCCACATTTGGTTTTCGTATTTCTTTTTGTGCCAAAAACCACCACTTGGTGTGCGCGGATGCTCTTTCATTTGTTTGCGCAAAGTATCCATGGCTATTTTGTAGCGCTCATCGCCAGTTTGTTCGTACATATCGAAAAGCATTTTGCCCGGATTAATATTATCGATATTGAACGAAAGATAATTCATGCGAATTTTACCTTCGGCATTGATTAAACTATCGGCATAAATTTGCGAATAGTCGTAGTATTTTCTGTCGCCAGTATGTTTCCATGTTTCGAGCATCGATTTCACTACCAAGCCATGCGTGTAACCCCAACGCGGTTTAGTGGCTTTTTCTATCATCCATGGCTCCGGAAAACGCATCATTTCGGAGTCGGCCATGCGCACACTCCATTTTGCCTGCTCCTTGGCTGGCTTACAAGCAATTATTAA
>CAZEVV010000093.1:0-10577 GCA_964515675.1 uncultured Paludibacter sp.
AAAATAGGCACCTATTACTTGTGGGACATTGTTATAAACACCTCTGTAACCAATTATTGTTATATTGTCGTCATTCTTTAAACCTATCGATGCAAAAGATTTATCATTAGAAGCTTTGTAAGACGCAGTCAAACCATAAACATATATTTTTACATTGCTGTCATTTGCATCAACCAAGTCGAAATTTCCATATTCTGTGTTTACGATGTTTGAAATTTTGCCTGTAAGTTGAAACCATGTACTAGAACTTACAGGTTTGTTAAGAAATTCTGTAATAGTTATTGCTGTTGCATTATTTGGATCTACTATTGTTGCCCCTTCCAATTTATGCGAAATCAAATCGCGCACGCCTGGTATGCCAAAATAAGCTCTCAAAACTCCATTCACAGTAAGTTCTTTTCCTAAATTTGATGGATTGTCTTGTAAATTTACTGCATTCCGAATAACACCTGTTGGCAAGTTAACAGCTACACATTTAGTATAGTCAGTTTCTGTTTTCGAGTCGGCAATGAGTACTACTGTGTTGCGTACATTTGTTGATCCAAAAACAACATCTGCTGCAGATGCTATGGTAGCAATTGTATTGTCATTCTTTACACTACCTACGATATAACCTTTTACCCATGCTGTTGCAGAGGCTTGATTGATCATTGCTGCTGCAACATTGTAAGGAGAAGCTTCGGTACCTGCACCTGATGCTGTTCCACCAGTTCCGCCAGTATTGTCTTGATCAATAACAGGGTCGCCAGTTTTATCTTCGGTTGTAATCTTGATGTCGTCGATACGCGAACCAAACTCAGTAACACCTGCAGTGAATTTCAAGTTGATGGTGTTTGTTCCAGTAGGAAGTTTAATTTCTACATTTTCAACCAATCCCCATGCAGTAGTTTCTTTTACATAGGGTACGGCTACCCATTCTGTTTGTCCACTTATGCGGTACGATAAATTGATTGTGCTTGCTGCGACAACACTACCAAACGATAGTTTTAAGTTTGTAGCCCCACAAGTAGCAATGTTTTTAATTACTAAGCTAGCACCTGTAGCAGCCATCATGGCATTGCCCGAGCCTGAAGCTGCTGTATATCCTGATGATGGCTGATTGCCACGGATAGTTACAGCGCCACCTTCGGCTGCATATACAACCGCTGCGCCGCCTTTACCACCTTTAAGATATTCGGTGTAACTTGCAGCAGCTGGCCAACCTGTTGTTGGAGCAGTTGTAGTAAGGTTTACACCAAAGTTCTCGCCATAAAGTACAGTTAATTCTTTGTCCTCATCTTTTGGATCATCCGGATCGTCGACATTGGTACATGCCGAAAAGGCTACTGCAAATGCCATGAATAGCATGGCTAAAAATTTTGTTTGTTTCATGATTGTTTTAAATTTATAATTATTTAAATAGTTTATTTATCTTGCATGGTAAGCTTCGAATCCTTTGCCTAAATCGCTCAACGAGCGCAACGTAAGCTGATGGTAAATTTTGCCAGCTACTGGTGTTGCATCTCTATCGCTAAAATATCCGATAATGGCAGTGATATTTCCTTTATCGCTCACATTGGGTATTCTTTTGTTAGCAAATTTTGCATACTCGCTTGTTGATATAAACACTGAACCTGTTCCATCGGTAATTTCGCGCGATTGCGGAAATCCAATACCATTGGTTGATGGCGCAAAAATTCGATTTTTATCGTCATTTATTGGTGCTGGTTTTCCAAAATCGGCGCCATTTCCTGTAAAATATGCATTTTTAATACATACCAATTTGTTGTACACTGCTGGTCCTGCTGCAATAATTTGTGCAATTGTCATTGTGTCGGCCACAACTGCCGAAGGTACTGGCATGCCATATGCAATTACTTTTTTGTCGGAAAATACTTTTGGCATACGACCTGGTTCAATGCGATTGCGCGCTTTATTGTCGAAATAGATACCCATTTGCGGCCCTGCTGCATATTTGCCAATATATAAATCGTTGCAAATTACCGAAACTCTTTGTCCAAGCGGATAAATACCTGATAGGCTACCTGCATCGATTGATATTTTAATGGCATGTCCGTTAGCACCTTCTTCTTGTATGGTGAGGTACTTGTAAACATTGCCTTCAACATCGCTCGATGTAACAATACCATTGATAACTACCGGACTTGGCGAACTAATTAGGTCGGCACTAAACAAGCCGCTGCTTGTCATATAGGTGCTTTTGAGTTGTTCGATGCTAATTGTTTTCTCTACTTTCTGACCCAACACTTTGTTCGGATCCATATTGTCATATTCAGTTTGCATGCAACTGCTAAGCCCTATCGCTATTATTGATGCAAATAAAAATTTAATGTTTCTCATTTTTGTAATCTTTAATGTTATTTTTCAATGTTAAAAATTAAAATCTGTAACCTACGTTGAAGAACATGTTGAAACCCCAAGCATAATAGTACTTGTTAGGGAAACGATTCAAGCCTGTTGCATCGATAGCACCCGAGTTAAGTGGCAAGCGTGCTTGTTGAAAACCACCTGTAACCATGCTCGTGTTGTTGAGTATGTTGCTTGCACTCAAGTTGAAATTCAATGAACGACGGTCTTTTAAGTAAATCAATTTACCAATTGAAGCATCCAACATAAATCCGCCTTTAAGTTTTTCTTGTGTGCCAAAAGCTGCCTTGTACTCATCGGTCGAATATTTTCCCATGTTTGTTTCGGTGAAACGGTTGGGTGCAAAATCTAAATAGTTGTTGTCGAAATAATTTAGATTCAATTCGGCAAACCACATTTTAGGGTGGAAATAGTTTACACCAATATTGGCTGCTAGTTGCGGACCTGTCGATATTTTCAAATCTTTTGTCAAAACAGTTTCTTCGATATCGGCATTCGAGCCATTTTCGAAACTTTTTATTGCTCTTGCATTGTTTGTGTAGCGATAGTCGGCCACATTGGCTACTGCTTTAACCGTGAAGCTATTGTTTATTTTGTATGATAAACCTGCTTCAACCCCTTGGTGCAAACGATCGAGATTTGTAAGCACATGGTTTACAAATGTACGATATTCGTCGTCGTAGTATCCCAACATTTCGGCAGTACCTAATATATGTGTGCGGAAACCGCTAATGCGACCACGTACCGAGGGGAACGAGAAAGTATAATTCATATCGTAAGAAAGAATTTTTTCTGACTGCAAGTTTTTAATGCGTGTGTCCTTGATACGTTCCGAAACATATGAGTTGTTTACTTGTGGCGCTTTGGTTTCGGCCAATACATTTACCGATACAAAATTGCGACCATCCACTTTGTATGTTGCACCTGCTTTGAGCGATGGGTCGGTGAAGAACCATGTTGTGCCTTTACCCAACGAACCAGCTCCTACAGCTTCGGCACGACCATTTTTCATGAAGCCTAAACGGTAAAATTGGGTGTAGGTAAGTTTAGCTCCTGCATAAAAATTAAATTGATTCAATGTCCAATCGGCATTTGCAAAGGCAGCAGCATGTGTTACATGTTTTTCGTAATTGTAACCAAAGCGTTCGTCTTTATTTCCTTCTTTAATTACTTTATTAGGATTTTCGAGGTCGTTTTGAATAATGTCGACAGTAGTACCTGCCAACAAACCAGTGAGGTCGCGTTCAGCAAATTGATCGATATCAATCCATTGCTCACCACCCAAAAAGTCGTCGATGGTTTTATAGTGCATGCTTCTCGATTTTTTGAGTTCGATACCTGCTGTGAGTTTCATTTGGCGCGATATGTCGTTGGTATAAACCGAGTTCAATGCCATTTGCTCCAAATTGTTATGACGACGCTCAACAATATATTTTGCACTTGTACCGGGCGATGCTACGTTGTTGCGATAGTTGGCTGCATAAAGCGATTCCCAATTTATTTGTGTAACATTCGTATCGTTGTTTTTCCACATATCTGCAATTTCTTTGGAAGCCGCTTCGCTGCCAATAAAACTTGGCAAATTGCGGTAGTAGTCGGGGCGCGGATCGGGGGCATTGTAAAAGCCAAGAGCCGAATTGCTATACATACTATAGTTGTATGCCACACCAGTGCGAATTAATTGTTTATCGTCGATTTTGAAATCGTGCGAAAGAATAACCGTAGGGTCGAAACTTTTCACAATACGCGAGCTGCGCACTTTTCCATCCTGATATCCCCAATAAGGATTGTAGTAAATTGAACCAGCAAGGTCGTACACTTCTTGTGTTACAGCACTTTGTTGTGCACGTTGCGTTGGCGCTCCAAAGGTTACCAATGATAAACGGTGTTTGCTGTTCAATACTTTTTCGGCCGAAAGGAAATAACCTGCCGAGTTATAAAATGTACCATCAACCATACCTTTATCGGCCCAACGTACCACGGCCGAAGCTGCAAATGCCCAACCATTGTTCATAAGTCCTGTAGCATGCGTGGCTTGTGCACGTAAGCGATACGAACGGTTGGTGTAAGCCACACTGGTGCGTGTGCCTGCTGCATAAGCAGTTGCGCGTGTATTGATGTTTGTAGATCCAGCTAAGCTACCAAACGAAAATTGCGAAGGCAAAGTAGCATATACATTGTCCTTGTTGCGCATAGCATCGTTCATTCCGCCCAACGACGAATAGTTGAAGTTACCACGTTCGAGCGAGTTGAAATGTACACCATTAATATAGGTGTTTTGATATTTGTTTTCGTAACCACGAATGTTGAAACGCATAGGACTGAACGAAAAACTTGCTGCCGAAGCAAAAACATCGTTGGCCGACAATGCGCCTGTTACACTTTGTGTGCGGCTGTCGTCGTTGTCGATTTGCGATTCGGAAAGTTGCAAAACTACTTCTTGGCGAATTTCGGCATTAACATCAACGCGTAATGCTACGGTTTCGATAAGATTTTCTTTGTCGGCAATGATATTTACTAACCTAATTTGATTAAAATATCCGTTGCGACTAAAACTAATTTCCTCGGTACCCGACTCAATAAAAGTAATAACATAATTACCTTGCTCATCGGTTTGTGTTGAGATGTTCTGATTTATAAGGGTAACTTTTACTCCCGGAATAGGGCCTCCGGTGCCAGCATTGATTACATTACCTTTGATGCTTGTTTGTGCCTGTAGGGCTGTAGCAACAAAAATAAATAGCATTAGAAAAATTGTGCTTTTTCTCATAAACTTTTTGTTAATTAATTTACTAATCACATAAAAAATATTCGCTAACGTTATGCATTCATTAAATTATGCTTTACATAATGATAGCCCTTTTTTGCCCTCCCAAAAAAAGGGGAAAGGGCGCGCAAGTTACAAACTTTTTATCAAATAAACGAATAATTATCAAAAAATATTTTAATGTAACTTTTTTGTCAGATAATTTTCGTCGAAATGCCTTTTTATTTGCAATAGATATTACTATGTTGCTTCATTACTATGTTCGAATTGGTTTAGCACCATTCCCGTCAAGGCATATTTGCCCGTGAAAAAATATGGGCTGTTTTATTGTGTAAATTACATGTTTTTTATTTTAGTTTTACTGAAAATCCCGAAAATAGTTCGTCATGATGATCTGTACAGTTTCAAATATTCGATTATTTGCTTAAATTGCAGTGCTTTACATGTTTTTATTTAATCCGCGCTAGCGGCTTTCTCAAAACATTTCTACACATCTGTTGTATACACAAATAAAACACTTTGTAGTATAAATAGTTTAATGTGCGCTTTACTGTATTGTTATTGAGCGTGTGTTTTAAAAATCCCAAATGGTTTCTAAAATCATTACTTATGCTGGGCACAAATAATTAATGGCTTTATCGAAGTTTAAATAAATATTATTAACTATTCCAACATTTTTGTTCGTTAGTTGTTAAATCGAAAGTTTTTTGGCATTTACAATCCATTTCTTTTATATTTAACCTACTTTTTATTTGTGTTTGAAATTTAAAATTGTACTATGTATATACATTAATATTATATTGTGCATTTTTCGTTTATTTTTCATATAAAATTAAATAAAGAAATTTTTCTTTAATCAAAGAATATGTTTATCTTTGTGAGCGAATAAAATGAATTATTACATTAAAATCAAATTAAAAAATTAATTATATGTCAAAAGTAACAGTAGTAGGCGCCGGCAATGTTGGCGCAACATGTGCCAATGTGTTGGCATTTAACGAAGTAGCCGACCAAGTGGTGATGCTTGATGTTAAAGAAGGTGTTTCGGAAGGTAAAGCATTGGATATGATGCAAACGGCCACTTTGCTTGGTTTCGATTCAACAATTGTAGGTTGCACCAACGATTATGCACAAACAGCAAATTCGGATGTTGTTGTTATTACTTCAGGTATTCCACGCAAACCAGGTATGACACGCGAGGAATTGATTGGTGTAAATGCCGGCATCGTTAAAAGTGTTTGCGAAAATATTTTGAAATATTCGCCCAATGCTATTTTGGTGATTGTAAGTAACCCCATGGATACAATGACTTATTTGGCACTTAAAGCTACTGGTTTGCCTAAAAATCGTATCATTGGTATGGGTGGCGCATTGGATAGCTCGCGTTTTAAATGTTATTTAAGTCAGGCACTTAACGTAAATCCAAACGAGTTGGAAGGCATGGTAATAGGTGGGCATGGCGACACTACAATGATTCCATTAACTCGTTTTGCTAGTTACAAAGGTCGTCCTGTTGCCGATTTGTTAAGCAAAGAGGCGCTCGATAAAGTAGTTGCCGACACAATGGTTGGTGGTGCAACACTTACCGGATTGTTGGGTACGTCGGCTTGGTATGCGCCAGGTGCTGCTGCTGCATATCTTACCGAATCAATCATTCACGACCAGAAAAAAGTGATTCCTTGTTGTGTATCGCTCGAAGGTGAGTACAACCAAAACGACATTTGTATTGGTGTGCCATGTGTAATTGGTAAAAATGGTTTGGAGGAAATTCTTGATTACAAATTAAATGCTGAGGAAACAGCCTTGTTCGAAAAAAGTGCAGCAGCTGTGCGTGCAACCAACAATGTTTTAAGCGAAATTAAAGTATTGTAGTTTTTCAATAAAAAATCAATTTTTGTAGTATTAAAAGGTTTGATGCAATGTCAAGCCTTTTTTTGTGTTTTTATGTAAAAGTATAACATTTTTCCGAAAAATCTAATTACATTTGCATACAATAAGATCTCAATTAAAATGGAAGTAAATTACTCGCTTAGTATTTTTAATTCCCTGTATTTTAATTTGTAAGTGTTTTATTTTAATGAAGTATTTCTGTTAAAAATAAAATTTTTGCGTGATAAGCATACGTGAAGATATAAATTATTACAAAATGAAAGCAATAGTAAAATCGAAAGCCGAAAAAGGCCTTTGGATGACCGATGTGGCAATGCCAACGGTGGGCATCAACGATGTATTGATAAAAATTAGCAAAACGGCCATTTGTGGTACCGATTTGCATATTTATAAATGGGACGAATGGGCGCAACGCACCATAAAAACCCCAATGACAATTGGTCATGAATATGTGGGTGTGATTGTGGAGCTGGGCGAAGGGGTGAAAAACCTAAAAGTAGGCGACCGCGTAACGGGCGAAGGGCATATTGCCTGCGGACACTGTCGTAATTGCCGCCGTGGAAAATTGCATGTGTGCGAAAATACTATTGGCGTTGGCGTAAATCGCGATGGTTGCTTTGCCGAGTATCTTGCTATTCCGGCTGACAATGTTGTGAAACTCGATGCGCGCATACCCGACGAGATTGCAGCTATCATGGACCCATTTGGAAATGCTACGCACACTGCACTTTCGTTTCCGCTCATAGGCGAGGATGTGCTCATTACAGGTGCCGGACTGATAGGCAGTATGGCCACTGCGGTGTGTAAATTTGCTGGCGCACGCTACATTGTTGTGAGCGACTTGAGCGATTATCGCCTCGATATTGCTCGTAAAATGGGCGCTACGCACACAGTAAATCCTTCGAAAGGCGAAACCATCGAAGCTGTAATGAAAGATTTACGCATGCATGGATTCGATATTGGCCTCGAAATGTCGGGGTCGCCACAGGCTTTTGCTTCGATGATAAAAAATATGTACAATGGCTCAAAAATATCGCTCTTAGGCATTTTGCCCAACTCAACAACTGTTGATTGGAACGAAATAATTTTCAAAGCACTCACCCTTAAAGGTATTTATGGTCGCGAAATGTGGGAAACTTGGTACCAAATGGAGCAAATGCTCATTACGGGCATCGACCTCACACCTGTGATTACGCATCGTTTCTCGGCCCTCGATTTTCAAAAGGGTTTCGACATTATGGAGCAGGGAAATTGCGGTAAAGTGATTTTGAATTGGGAAGAAATCTAAATTATTACAATAATTTGAAAGCTTTAGTGTGTTCCAAAAATCATTTCACAACACAAATTAAAAGGCTTGCCGAATACGTCGACCAAATACAACGGTTAGCATAAGCTTATTGTTATAAAAATGGTTTATGTATTAGGTTGATATGTAGTTGTTTGTATTCAATAGCGTCATTTTGCATAAATTGCATTTCGCACTTTTTGTGAGCTAGCGCAAGATTTAAATCTTTCCTTCCCATTCGGCATAAAATTCTTCGAGAAAAGACATCATAAAAAGGTGTCTTTTTTCGGCTAATTGTTTTCCAGTGTCGGTTGTCATACGGTCCTTCAGTAGCAATAATTTTTCGTAAAAATGGTTGATGGTGGGTGCTGTGCTGTTGCGATATTCTGCTTTTGACATGTGTAAATTTGGTTTTATGCTGGGGTTGTACAACTCACGGTTTTTATATCCACCATAATTAAATGTGCGAGCAATACCTATGGCACCCATCGCATCGAGGCGGTCGGCATCTTGCACCACATTAAGTTCGACCGACGAAAAGTTTTTGACTTCGTTGCCACCACCAAACGAAATGTTGGCAATAATATTTTCCACATGTTCGCAAGTGGCATCGTCCGCACCTATGTTTTGTAAAAAATTACGTGCTATGCGTGGCCCCACACTTTCGTCGCCATCATGAAACTTTGCATCAGCTATATCGTGCAACAATGCCGCCAACTCAACCACCAGATGGTTTACCTTTTCGGTTTTGGCAATGTTTTTGGCTAATTGCCACACACGGTACACATGCCACCAATCGTGACCGCCCTCGGCATTGGCAAGCGTTTGTTTTACAAAGTTTTCGGTGTCTGCAATCAATTGTTCGTTTGTCATGTAATTTTATTTTTTTTGAAAAGCAAAGATACAAAAAATTAAAAAAACGGTTCGAAATTAATTTCCCGAACCGTTTTTAAAATGTTTAATAATAAATTATTACTCAGCAGTTAATTTAAAAGTAACTATTCAAGCTCCTCAATAAGCACTTTTCATGATGTTTTATCGGAAATTATAGCATAGAAAATTCAATTTTCAAAAAAATATTGCCAAATTTAAGCCTATTAATGTTTAATTTAGCTCTAAACTCCCCCTTGAGGCGTTTACCTCATAACGTAGGAGGGAGGGGCTGGGGGGCTCTATTTCAATGCTGCAACCGCTTTGTTGATAGCTGCTTGTATGCCAGCTGCATTTTTACCTCCTGCCGAAGCAAAGAATGGTTGACCACCACCGCCACCTTGAATTTCGCGGGCTGCCTCGCGGGCAATATTCGTTGCATTCAAACCGTTGGCTACCAGGTCGTCGGACAGAATGATTGTGAGCGATGGTTTGCCATCGGCCACGCATCCCGCTACAAAGTAAAGCTTTTCGCTTTGTACATTCCGTATCTGAAATGCCAATGTTTTGGCCTGGTCGGCAGTTAAATTACCTTCGTAACGAATAAGTTTTATGCCATTTACATCGCTGGCTGTTGCCAATAAATTATCGCGCAATTGCATAATTTTTTCGTGCATAAATGCCTCAACTTGTTTTTTTAGTTCGGCATTTTCTTCGTTTACTCGTTTGAGTGCAGCTAAAATATCGGGCGTATTGTTGAGCAACTCTTTTGCTTGCGCCAAGGTGTCTTGTTGCACATCGAGCATTTGCTCCACAGCATTACCAGTAATGGCTTCAATACGGCGTATGCCAGCAGCTATCGAGCTTTCGGCCACAATGCGCACAAGGCCTATATTGCCAGTAGCATTCACATGCGTTCCACCACAAAGCTCTACCGACGAGCCAAAACGAATTACGCGCACTGTTTCGCCATATTTTTCGCCAAACAAAGCCATAGCACCCATTTTTTGTGCTTCGGCAATGGCTGTTTCGCGCATTTCGTCGAGCACAATGTTTTCGCGTATTTTTTTATTGGCAATGCTTTCGATGGCACGTATCTCTTCTTTTGTAAGTTTTTGGTAGTGCGAAAAGTCGAAACGCAAATTTTCGGGACTCACAAACGAACCTTTTTGCTCAACATGCGTACCAAGTACTTCGCGCAATGCTTCGTGCAAAAGGTGTGTAGCACTGTGGTTGGCTTCGGTTGCACGACGCTTCTCGATATCTATCACGGCTCTAAAGCCAGTTGTAATATCAGCTGGTAGCGTTTTGCAAATATGCACCGCCAAGTTGTTTTCTTTTTTTGTGTCGATAATGGCGATTTTTTCTTCATCCGAAATCAAAAAACCACTATCGCCC
>CAZEVV010000094.1:0-10567 GCA_964515675.1 uncultured Paludibacter sp.
CAAATCTCTCAAAATAAATTAAATGAGCTCTATTAATGTGTGATTTTTGTGTAGTAATCTTTTGTTAAAAAAATACATAATACTTATTTCGATATATTTTCTAACTTTTGCTTCTGAAACATCAATTTATAATTAAAGATGTTATATAGTCTGAAGATAAATTTAAGAATATATACTTCGAGTCAAAAATGTTCATTCACAGTACTTTCAATTCCCCTTGTAGGGGGTTGGGGGGGGCTGAATATTATACTTTATTTAATTAGATATGATAAAACCGCAATCAAAAAATATTAGCATTTCAACAATCGAAAAAATGGTTTTTGCTGCCATTTGGATATTGTTGTTTAGTTTACCATTTTTACTTCAACAGTCGGCCACAGCAGTGTTGTGGGAAAAAGTTTTTGTTGAATGGTTGCGCATATTTTCATTTTTCGTTATTTTTATAGTTAATATTGCTGTTTTTGTACCTCGTTTGCTTTTCCGAAAAAAATACAGTCAATATATTGTTTCGGTTTTATTTTTAATCATGGTTGTGAACTTTACAAGCAGTCATATCCGATTTCGGATTATTGACCCGATACCAGTTGCAATGCCACGCATGGAGTTGGGCCCAGGCATGCCACCCATGGAGCTCGGGCAAAATATGCCAGATCCTAAAGGTTATCGACTGCCACAAGCGCAAGAAAAACCATCGGAATTGAAACATTTTGTGAATGGTTTTTTGATTTCGTTGTTGGTAGTAGGTGCTAGTGTTGTATTTAAAATGATATCGAAATGGCTCGACGAAGAAAAGTTACGCAAAGATGTGGAAAAAGAGCAGTTGCGCACCGAATTGGCTTTTTTGCGTCATCAGGTAAGCCCGCATTTTTTAATGAATACGCTCAACAATATTCATGCGCTTATTGATATAAATACTTATACGGCCAAAGATGCAGTCATTCGCTTATAAACCATGATGCGTTATTTGCTTTACGAAACATCGCAAGGAAAAACCACTTTGCAAAAAGAGATTGCGTTTATTCAAAGTTATATATCGCTTATGCAATTGCGTTTTAGCAATAAAGTGAATATAAATGTGGCGCTACCATCGCATGTGCCTCAGCTCAATATTCCTCCTATGTTGTTTATTTCATTGCTCGAAAACGCTTTCAAACATGGTGTCAGTTATCAATCCGAATCATATATCGATTTTAGTTTGCAAATTGAGCATTCGCAACTTTTGTGTAGCATAAAAAACAGCAAACACGCAAGCCCAAAATCAGCACAATCAAAAGATGCTTCGGGCATTGGTTTGAGCAATATTCGTAAAAGTCTTTCGCTTTTGTATGCCGATAATTATGATTTTTTGATTGAAGAAACAGAAAATAGCTTTGAGGTAAAACTAAAAATTCCAATTTATGAAAATTAAATGCTTAGCCATCGACGACGAGCCACTTGCCTTGCAACAAATAAGTGCTTATATCGACCGTACGCCATTTCTGGAGAAAGTGGCCTTGTGCAACAGTGCTTTCGAAGCCCTAAAATATACCGATAAACAAACGGTCGATTTAATGTTTGTGGATATTAATATGCCCGACCTTAATGGGCTCGATTTTGTGAAAACGCTAAAAAACAAACCTTTCGTTATTTTTACAACGGCTTATAGCGAACATGCTATCGATGGTTTTAGGGTTGATGCAGTGGATTATATTTTGAAACCCATTGCTTACAACGATTTTTTGGCAGGAGTAAACAAGGTGAAAGACCGCATGGTTTTACAAAAGCCTGATGACGAAAAGAATGCAGTAAGTACAAACAAAGAAAGTTTGTTCGTTAAGTCGGAATACAAACTTATTCGTATCGATTTTCATGAAATTAAATACATCGAAAGTGCCAACGAATACATAAAAATTTACCTCGACAATGGGCAGGTCGTAACTACACTTGTACGGTTAAAATCCATTGAGGCCGAATTGCCTAGTGCAAAATTCATGCGGGTGCATCGCTCATTTATTATTAACCTCGACAAAGTAAAGATTGTAGAACGCAACCGCATTGTTTTCGATAAAGTGTATGTGCCCATTGGCGACCAATACAAGGACGATTTTCAGCAGTTTGTGGATAAGAGTTTTTTGGTATGAGACTGATTTGTATTAGCTGGTTCGCTTTTCTTAAGTGCTTAAATGATTGATAATCATGGTCGTTTTCTGTATTTATATCATGATAATATCACTTTTACTTATAGAAAATGCCTGTTTACTGATTTTGTTTGCAATAAGATGAATGATGTATTAATTTTGAAGCATTAATTAAAAAATGAAACAATTTAAATTACATTATCATGAAAACAACAAATTTATTTTTAGCCATTATGCTAAGTTTTGTATTTCTTTCGTGCAACGACTCTGTTGCTGCAACCGACTTGGATTTTGACACCGAAATGAGTGCTAATCAAATTTTTCAAACTATTGAGTTCACTTCCGATTCCACTTCAATTTCGACAAACGAACGCGATCGTTTAATTTTGATGCGTGAAGAAGAAAAATTAGCAGCTGATGTATACGCTTATTTTTATGAAAAATATGGAATGCGTATTTATAGCAATATCAACAAAAGCGAAGTGAAACATTCTGATGCTGTTTTGCGATTACTCAATTATTTCAATATTCCCGACCCAGCGCCGACCCAGGTTGGCAAGTTTAGCAACCCCGACATTCAGGCATTGTACAATAAGCTTACTGCCGATGGGTCGACGCTTGAAAACGCCTTGGCTGTGGGTGCTTTTATCGAGGAGTATGATATTGCTGATTTACGAAAATTGATTGCCGAAACTCAAAATGCAGACCTCAAAATGGTTTACACAAATTTGCTCAAAGGGTCGTACAATCACATTAAAGCATTTAGCAAAGTGCTAGCAAGTAGAGGTGTAACTTACAGTCCGCAGATTATTTCGGAGCAAGATTTAAATGAGATAATTAAATGACATTTTTAAATAAATCAGATTTCACTTATAAAACAAGGCTTTTTACTGAAATAATTTATTTATACATAAATATTGAATTAGTTTTGTTACATAATTTTAAAAAATAATATCAATCATGAGAGTACGTAAAAATATAGCCACAAGCGACGAGGGTTTTCTTTTTAACCCTACTACTGGCGATTCGTTTTCGACAAATGCCATTGGCGCCGAAATAATATTGCTAATGAAGAAAGATACGCCAGCCTCAGAGCTGGTTGATGCTATTTGCGAAAAATACGATGTGGACAAAGCGCTTTTCGAACGCGATTTAGAGGAGTTTACATTACAATTAAAGGGACATAGTATTTTGGAATAACAATTTTTTCCCCCTTTAGGGGGTTAGGGGGCTAATATGAAAAAAATGATAACAATTGCAGTAACAGCGCTCAACGCCATCGATAGTCCGGGGCCTGGTGTGGCAGTAATAAGGGCTATTCGTGAGTGTGAGGATTTTGATGTACGCATCATTGGTTTGTCATACGAGTCCTTAGAGCCGGGGCTTTACATGCACGATTTGGTGGATAAAACCTACCAAATACCTTATCCTACCGCTGGTACCGATGCACTGCTCGGTAGGTTGAAATACATTCATGAACAGGAAAACTTGGAGCTGATAATTCCAAATTTCGATGCCGAACTTTTTAATTTTATTAAGCTGCGCGATACTTTAAAAACCATGGGCATTGCTACTTTTATGCCCGATTTTGAACAGTTTGAAGCGCGCGACAAAATGAAACTGTTCGATTTTGGCAAGAAACACGGTTTTTATGTGCCTGAGGATAAGATAATTCATGAATTTCGCGAGTTGGCAAAAATAGAAGATGATTTTGATTATCCACTCGTGGTAAAAGGAAAATTTTATGATGCCATTATTGCAAATACCATGGAGCAGGCCGAAAAGGCATATTATAAAATTCTTTCGAAATGGGGCTTACCTATTATAGTACAGGAATTTATAAAAGGAACTGAAATTAATATAGCTGCATTGGGCGATGGTGAGGGAAATGCAATAAGCGTTATACCCATGCGTAAATTGTACATTACCGACAAGGGTAAAGCGTGGGCGGGCATTACGTTGGACGATGAAACTTATATTGAATTGGCACGTAAATTTATTGAAGTTACCAAATGGCGTGGCGGTTGCGAACTCGAAGTGATGTTAAGCAACGACGGAAAGCCTTACATCATGGAAGTGAACCCGCGTTTTCCAGCTTGGATTTACCTAACAGCAGCAGCCGGACAAAATCAACCTGCCAGTTTGGTGAAAATGGCTTTGGGACAAAAAGTAGAACCGTTTACGGACTACGAAGTAGGTAAAATTTTTGTGCGCTATGCTTGGGATTTGATAACCGATATCCGTGAGTTTCAAAAAATTTCGGGTAATGGGGAACTCTAATTATTTACAATTTATAAATTTACGATTTACAATTTGAAGGCATTATGGAAAAGATAAGATACGAAAGGCCATTCATTATTAAAATGAACGCCGGATTGATGAATAAATTTGGAACACAGTCGGTTAACGAAGCTGTGACGCACATAGAAAGTGTGCCTGTGAAATCGCTGTTGAGCGAATATGGCTCGCCTTTGTTTGTGATTTCGGAAAAGCAAATTCGCCGCAATTATCAAAATGCAGTGCGTATTTTCAAAACACGTTATCCCAAAGTGCAGTTTGCATGGTCCTACAAAACCAACTACAACAATGCTGTATGTCGCATTTTTCATCAAGAGGGCTCGTGGGCCGAGGTGGTTTCGGGTTTCGAATACAACAAAGCTTTGGGCAATGCTGTGCCGGGCAATAAAATTATTTTCAATGGACCCGATAAAAGCGATAACGACCTAATACAAGCTGCGCAAAACAACTCGCTCATACACATCGACCACTACGACGAATTGTATGCACTTATTCGCCTAAGCGAGGAACATGGTTTGAAGCCGCGCGTAGCTATTCGTGTTAATATGGATACTGGCATTTACCCCAAGTGGGATAGATTTGGTTTTAATTACGAAAACGGACAAGCTTGGAATGCGCTCACACGTATTGCAAACTCCGATAACTTGGAATTGGTTGGTATTCATTGTCATATTGGCACTTTTATGTTGTCGCCTACAGCTTATGCCATTGCTGCACGTAACTTGTGCGAATTGGCTTGGGGCGTAAAGGAACGATTTGCGAAAATGATTCAATATATCGACCTTGGTGGCGGTTTTCCGTCGACCAATACTCTTAAAGGCGCTTATCTTCCGGGTACCGACACGGTGCCATCTATCGACCAATTTGCCGATGCCATTACCGATGTTATTCTAGGTTATGGTTTTAAACAAGACGAATTGCCAACATTGATACTGGAAAGTGGACGAGCTTTAATTGACGATGCAGGTTATTTGCTGGGCACTGTGTTGGCCACCAAACGTTTGTCCGACGGCCGACGCGCTACTATCATGGATTTTGGATTAAATTCATTGTTTACTTCGCTTTGGTACGACCATAAAATTAGTCCGGCACAAAAGTTAGGACAACAAACCGAAGAAATGGTGATGTTTGGCCCCCTTTGCATGAACATAGATGTGGTGCGCGAAAGCATTACAATGCCCATGTTGCAAAAAGGCGACCAAGTAGTGGTGCACAAAGTGGGTGCGTACAACATGACGCAGTGGATGCAATTCATTACTTATAGGCCAGCTATTGTGATGATAGATAATGATAACAATACGCACATTATTCGCAAACGCGAGGATTTGAAATATATGGAGGAATTGGAACAAATACCGGAACATCTTTTAATTTGAAGCAAATTAAGGATTTGAAAATTTGAAAATTTGAAGATTTGTCCCGATTGCTATCGGGATTGAAGCGAATTTGAAGATTAAAGACTTGTTCTGATTCGGAGTGCTTAAATGCTTATGCCGCAATGGATGAGCGTAGTCGAAGCATTTTCATGAATGTGCAAACTACGGTCGCTGAGCGTAGTCGAAGCGGGTGGGAAAAGCGAATTTGAGGATAAGAAGAAAGTTTTAAGAATTAAGAATTAAGATGTTTGAATATTTTTCAATAAAGCAATATGGGTTAATTAATTGAAATTCACTTTAATATTATATAGCTATTTAGCTGTCGAAACTAAAACAAAACACGAAACCTCCCTTATAAATTTGGGAGGCAGGCACGAAACGCAAAACGCAAATATTATCACGCTAATGAAACAAAAAGTAAAAGAAATAACTAACGGAATACTCAATAGTTATTCCATAATATTCTTTCAGGACAATAAAATACTGGCTAGCATACTTTTGCTAGTCAGTTTTCTCAACTTTTGGGCGGGTGTAAGCGGTTTTTTGGCTGTGTTGTTTGTGCTTGCATTGGGTAAAACCATGCATTTGCATCAAGCTACACTCAACAGTGGTTATTATAGTTTCAATGCATTGTTGGTGGGGTTGGGTATGGGTACATTTTTCGACCCAAGTTTCGTGTTTTTTAGTCTTTTGGCTTTGGCAGCTTTGCTCACACTACTATTGTCGGTAAGCATGGGCGGGTGGCTTTATAAATACAAATTGCCATTCCTGAGCGTGCCTTTTGTTATTACTTTTTGGTTTGTGGTGTTACCATCGTCGCATTTCGAAAACTTAGGACTTACGCAACGAAGTATTTTTTGGATAAACGAACTCTTTGCTATTGGTGGCAATGGATTGCTCAATTTGTTTAGCGCCATCGAAACATTCAAAATCAACCCATTGGTCGATATTTATTTTCGGTCGTTGAGTTCTATCTTTTTTCAAAGCAATATAATTGCCGGAATTTTTATTGCTGCGGGTTTGCTCATAAGTTCGCGCATAATGTTTTCGCTTTCAATCATTGGTTTTTTGTCGGCTTATTACTTTGCTTATTTTACAGGCTCAGAGGCTGCTAGTATCAATTACTACAATATTGGCGCAAATTATATGATGGTGGCTTTTGCTATCGGAGGTTTTTTTATCATACCTTCTCGGCAATCGTACTTATGGACAATATTGCTTATTCCACTCACATCGCTAGTTCTTTTGTTTTTCTTTAAATTGCTAGGGTTTATTCATTTACCTGTTTTTTCGCTGCCTTTTTCATTTGTTACTATTCTTTTTGTTTATTTTTTGCAATTGCGCACCAAAGCACAAAGCCTAATTGTGACACCTTTGCAACTCAATTCGCCCGAAAAAAATCTTTATACCTACAAAAATAATGTCGAGCGTCTTGCTGGTTTGTATTATTTCCCAATTAATTTACCTTTTATGGGCGAGTGGACAGTGACTCAAGGACACAACGGAGAATATACACACAAAGGCGAATGGTGCCATGCTTTCGATTTTGTGATTACCGATAATGATGGAAGTACTTTTCGTAACAATGGATACCAACTTACCGATTATTATTGCTACAACAAAGCCGTGTTAGCGCCAGCCGATGGCTTTGTAGAGCTTATTGTCGACAATGTTGAGTGTAATGCTCCAGGCGAAGTAAATACTGTTAATAATTGGGGAAATAGTATTGTTATTAGGCATTCGGATGGTTTGTACAGTCAAATTTCGCATCTCAAAAAATCCTCTTTCAAAGTTCAAGTAGGTGCTTTTGTGCGAAAAGGCGATTTGTTAGCGCATTGCGGTAATTCGGGTCGTTCGCCGCAACCTCATATTCATTTTCAGATGCAGGTTTTGCCTACTTTGGGTGCAAAAACCATCGATTATCCTTTTGCTTATTTTTATCAAAACAACTCAACACAAACCAAACTGATGCAATACCAAAGGCCTGAAAAAGGACAAATAGTATCGGCTGTTACTGCTGATAGTTTTGTTGCGAAAGCTTTCGACATACAGCCTGATAGTGTGATGAGTATGACATACACGATTAATAATTCGGCAAGTAAAACTGAACTTTGGGAAACATATACCGATGCTTATAACCAAAAATACATACATTGTGCCCAAAGCAATGCAACGGCTTATTATGTAAATGATGGTACAATGTTTTATTTTACTGCTTTTTATGGTAATAAAAACACATTATTATACTATTATTATGTTTCGGCATATAAAGTTTTATTGACAGATACCCCCATCGATATTACTGATTATTTAGCTTTTAATGTTCTTAAAACATCAGTTGTTTTGCGTATGTTACAAGATTTTGTTGCGCCATTTTTTCAGTTTGTTCGTATTCGCTTTTCATCAAAAATTAAAACATCCAATCATGCGCTTGGTAGCGGACATGTGATTGTTGCCACTCATGTTCAATTGAAATTTTTTGGTAAAACAGAAGCAATAAGTAATAGTACTATTAGCATTGATAGTAATGGTTTAAGTGCATTTCAATACATTTCGAAAAACACAAAAATTGAAGCAAAATGTACAAGTATATAATTGTTTTATGCTGTTTAGGTTCGTCGCTAATGGCACAGCAAACACTCACAAAAACTTATGTTGATAGCGTAAGTTATTCGTATTTTTTGCAATCGGAGTGGAACCAAGTTATTGAAATAGGGCAAGAGGCATTGGCGCAAAGCATCGATTTCGAATTGTTGCATCAACGCATGGGTTATGCGTATTATGCAAAGCAAATGTACTATGCAGCTATAAAGCATTATCAGTTAGCTCTTAAATTTGATGCAGATAATCCTATTTCGCACAGCTATTTGTATTATTCGGCGCTTTATGTAAGTAATATAAGTATGGCACGTTACCATGCAGCTAAACTTAAAAGTTTGGATATGAAAATAGATTTGCCTGCACAAGTGAGACCAGTGGATGCTGTAGATGTTGAATATAATTATAAAATAAATAATTATGATTTAAGAGGAAATTCGCATTACACTCGTTTCGGTTTCAACTCCTTGCTTGGTTACCGTTTTGCCTTATATCAATCGTTTTCCACTTACAGTCAGGTTACCGATTACAATAACCATACACGTCAAAACGAATACTATGTTTCGGGTAGTTATAGTTTGTTGCGTTCAACAAATTTTGTAGGTGCCTATCATTATGTTGGTACGCAATACAATACACCTACTGATAGTTTGAGTATTCCTGGTCATCTTTTGATGGCTATGCTTTCGCAACATTTGGGTCGATTCGATATTTCGTTAAGTTATTCGCAATTTACAAATGAATTTGTCGATGTTAAACAAAAATCAATGCAAATGGGAGTTTGGCTACCCTTAAGGACAAAAATTTATCTTAAAAGTGCTGTGCATCATATCGCCGATACTCAGAGTGCAGGTTTTGTATTTGGACAATCAATTGGGGTACTAATTAGTACAAGATTGTGGCTACAAACAGGTGTTTTACTAGGTAATTTAAATTATTTTTCAGATAACAATGCATTGTATTTATACAACTCGATGGATCCTACAACATTTCGTAGTGCGGCGACGTTATTTTATTATCCGACAAAGAATTTGATACTTTTTTCGAATTATACTTATGATAAAAAACAAACAGTTGACACACAATTTTTATACAATCAGCATTCAATAACAGGAGGTTTTATATGGAAACTTTAAAAATTATTATACTCTCAATAGGTATAATCGTTGCATCGCAGGGGCTAGCACAAAGCAATGCACGCCAAGCAGCATTTGCAAAAAGCTACGAGTTCGAAAATAAATCGAATTATTTGGCAGCTATTAAAGAGGTAGAAAAACATTATACAGATAACGATTATTTTTCGAATATTCGACTTGGTTGGCTTTATTATTTAAATAAAAATTACAGCGAGTCAATTAAGTTTTACGACCGTGCTATTGCTATTAAACCCTATGCTATCGAAGCACGATTTGGTTGTATTAAACCACTCAGTGCAATCGAAAGTTGGACGAAAGTGAGGACACATTACCAACAAATTCTTAAAATTGATCCACAAAATACTACTGCGAACTATTGGTTAGGTGTGATCTTTTATAATAGCAAAGACTATAACTCGGCCAACCGACTTTTCGAAAAGGTAGTTAATTTATATCCCCTCGATTACGATTCGGTTATCATGTTGGCATGGACTAAATGGCGTCTTGGTAAAAATAACGATGCTAAAGTGCTTTTTAATCATGCACTTACAATTCGACCTTCCGATGCCTCGGCGCTCGAAGGATTGAAACTAATTAAATAATGTTGAGTTGCTGTTTTGTATTCTTCTTTCTCTCGCCTGCCTCGATGTGAAATCGAGGCAGGTTTTGTATAACGGGGTAAATTTTCGAGAGATAGATGTATTTTTAATTCGTAAACTTCACGGCAATAAAAGCTGTTCGTGGCATGCTTGGGCCATATATATAACCGGCATCGCGCATTGGACCTTTGTCGAGGTCGGTTTGGAAACTGTTGAAAAGGTTTTTTACACCTGTGCTCAATTGCATGTCAACGCCAACGAGTTTTACGGTATATGTCATTTTTATATTCAAATCGAAAAACGATGGGGTTTCCACAACTCGGTCGGCTGCAATAAATCCTGCAAAGTGTGGCACCAACATGCTGCCCGTGTAGGTGCCAGTGGCCGACGCACTGAGCTTACGCGAGGGTGTGGCCGTTAGTGTGAAGTAGCCATATTGGTTG
>CAZEVV010000095.1:0-10530 GCA_964515675.1 uncultured Paludibacter sp.
CAGTTGGGCCCACCCTTAGAAAAGAGGTTTTACAGCAATGTAAAGCCTCTTTTTTGGATTAAATAAATCGCTCATTATATCTCTTATTCGAGCTCAGTTGATTAGCAGCACCTGACTCTCCCGATAGCTATCGGGACAGGGGGTCACTGGTTCAAGCCCAGTTGGGCCCACCCTTAGAAAAGAGGTTTTACAGCAATGTAAAGCCTCTTTTTTGGATTAAATAAATCGCTCATTATATCTCTTATTCGAGCTCAGTTGATTAGCAGCACCTGACTCTCCCGATAGGTATCGGGACAGGGGTCACTGGTTCAAGCCCAGTTGGGCCCACAAGTTGAAAAACTTGGGAAATGTATGATTTATAGTTGATTGCAATTTAAATTGCTCAATTACAAATCACACTATTAACACTATTAAACATTATGCGCTAATATACACGCTCCCATTCAAAACTTTACAGTATTTAAAGAAAACCTCAAGAACAAAAAAAATTAGAAGATAAAACACATTAATGTAATTGTGATATTTTGTTCGAATATCACATCCAAAACATTGAATAATACCACATCGTCAAATTATCTACATATTTAGTCATTTTTTGAACATTCGAAAAATATGCTTACAGTACTTTTACATTCGGAAATTATAAACAAATAAATTAATACTGATATGAAAACATAAATTACAAAGTTCTTTGCTTTTTGTGCACTATTATTAATGTCGGCGCAAGTCATAAATGCTTCGAGCGTAGTGCAATTACGATTTACCAATTCATTTTCATCAACATCATCGTTTACTTATTCAACGACAGATGTATTATATGCAATTGATGCAGCAACAATGTCTACGAGTACTAGTAACACAATCTTTCCGACTCCTAACAATTTTAGGGTTCAATTAAAAGAATTAGTGCTCGAATTAAAAAGTACATCGGCACAAGAAATTACTGTACGAGGCATGAGTTCTGGTAGCACATCTACTCGAACCATCTATCAAGTCTCAGTAGCTGATGCTTTAGCAGGCCCTTATTCAATAGTTGACGATGTAACGTGGAATAATACCAAAATCACTTCAGATTTATATGGACAAGCTGTTGCCACAAGTACAACTAAAGTTACAGGGCTTAATATCGCAAAGGGCAAATTCGTAAAAATAAGTTTTTGTACAAGTACATCTGGAGGTACAACACAAAATGTAAATGTTAGTGGATTCGATATATTACCACTACCGAGCGGCCCAATGATTGAGCTTAGCTCGGGTAGTAATGCAACAGCTGCTATGGAAACGCTTGCAATGACACCGGCCGTGTACACCTACAGCAATGTATCGGATGAAAATGCAATGTTTGAATGGTATACCGACAATACATATTCGACTGTTACTGCAGCTCCAGCAGGCTTATCGATAAGCAAAAACACAAGCAACAAAACTATTAGCGTTGCTGGCACTCCAACTACTGCAGGAAATTATTTTTACAAAGTTTGGGTTGCTGGTGGAAATAGTATCGAAGGCAGTGTAACCGTTGCAAGTTATGTAACGCCTGCTCCAATTATCAACTTAACTTCGAGCAACGATACTCAAGTAATAAAAGCCAACGCTGCTATTACAAATATCATTTATAATATACAACATGTAACTGCTGCATCGGCAAGTGGTTTGCCCAATGGTTTAACGTCGACTTTCAACAATGGTCAGCTAACAATTTCGGGCACTGTTGACGCTGCTGTTACGCCAAACACTTATACATACACAGTAAACACAACAGCTTTGTCGGGGTACAACGGAACGGCAGTAAGTGCAACTGGGTCGATAATTGTGAAAGCAGCAAATGCGAAAAATCTACTCTACATGGTAGGAGGCGCAACCGTTGATGCAAAAGACACACAATTGTACCCTATGTTGAACAGTCGTAGCGACTTGTATTTAACAGTAAAAACAGCCCAATCGACTGCTCCAGCTGCAAGTGCATACGACAGTTACGATTTAATCATAATCGCCGAGTCGGTTGCTGGTAATAACGTTGAGGCCATAGCATTAAAATCGGTTGACAAACCCATTTTGAACTTTAAATCGTTTGTGTACAACACAGGCCGTTGGGTTTGGGGTACGGCAGACAATGGTGCAGCCAATAATGGTACCATATCGGTTATTCACGCAACGCATCCTGTTTTTGCAAATATTGCTGTCAACACAGGCGCAATCGAAATACTTAGCGATGCCGCCACTAAAGGCATACAGCCAGCTGATGTTACACTCGAAGGCGGATATACTATAGCGACAGCTCCAAAAGGCAATAATGCAAATGCAACTGCCATACACGATGTACCTGCATCGGCACGTTCGGTAATAAACTCAAAATATATAATGATACCTGTTGCCAATGATAGTTACGATAAATTTAGTGCAGATGGCTTGCAATTGGTTAACAATGCAGTTGAATATTTACTCAATGGCACTCAATATGTACCAACAGCAACATCGGTTTTGGGTTACGAAAAATCGTCGATATATTTTGATGGTCAACGCATTGTAAACCCCGAAGGCATTGCATTGAAGCTTTACGATGCAACAGGCCGATTGGTGCGCACTTCGAACAAAGATATTTCGACATTAGATTTGAACAAAGGAATGTATATAGTTATAGCTAAGGATATAAAATTAAAAATTGTGTTTTAAAAATAGATAGTTTATTTAAATAGTTTGGATTTTAAAGTTTGTAAAATTTGAAGAGGGGGCATAAGGTCGGGATGATCTGATGCCCTCTTGCTTTTTATATAAATCATGATAAGTTGCACCAATGATAATATTTATTATACTTTCAAATCAAAAAAAACAAAAAAGTGCATCAATTTTATTCTTCTTAATTTTGAACATTAACGCTATTGTTTTGTAGATATATTATTGTATTTTTGTATGTAATTCAAACTATAGAAAAATTATAAAAACAAAAAATTATGGCAAAAAGAAAAAAAAGCAAAACGTCGGGTAGTACCAGGGTTCGCAAATCGGAATTGGTGCAGGGCATTGTAAATATCTTCAACGAGAATTCGGAAAAAACATACAATTACAAACAAATAGCTACCGAATTGGGCATTAAATCGGAATCGCAACGCATTTTTATTAATCAATTGCTGTACGAACTACTCGACGAGGATTTTTTGGTGGAAATATCGCGCGGGAAATTCAAACTAAACTCGCGCGGTGGCTTTATCATGGGAATTGTTGAACGACAAGGCGTAAAAACTTATGTGCAACCCGAAGATGGTGGCGAATTAATTTTTATTCCAGAACGCAAACTCAATCATGCTTTGGTAAACGACAAAGTAAAGGTTTTCCTCTATGCTCGCCGCAAAGGTAAAGGTCCCGAGGGCGAAGTGGTGGAAGTGATGGAGCGCTCGAAAGATACTTTTGTGGGCATACTCGATGTGTCGGACAATTTCGCTTTTCTTATTTGCGACAATCGTGTGCTTACTAATGATATTTTTATACCAAAAAACAAATTGAATGGTGCTAAAAATGGTCAGAAAGCCATAGTAAAACTACTGCAATGGGAACCCAATATGCGCAACCCTGTGGGCGAAGTGATTGATGTGCTAGGCAACAAAGGCGACAACAATGCAGAAATGCATGCAATTTTGGCTGAATTTGGCTTGCCTTATAAATACCCAGCCGATGTGGAAGCAGCAGCATCGAAAATTGATGCTGGCATTACACCCGAAGAAGTGGCCAAACGCCGCGACATGCGTAATGTTACAACCATAACCATCGACCCGCGCGATGCCAAAGATTTTGACGATGCGATATCGATTGAGGCATTGCCCGACGGACTGTGGGAAATTGGCGTACACATTGCCGATGTAACGCATTATGTGCGCCCGGGCAGCATTATTGAGCGCGAAGCTCGTGAGCGCGCCACCTCGGTTTACTTGGTGGACCGCACCATACCGATGCTCCCCGAACATTTATCGAACGGCATTTGCTCGTTGCGCCCCAACGAGGACAAATTGACTTACTCGGTGGTTTTTGTAATGGACAATGAGGCCAATGTAAAGAGTTATGAGATAGTGAAAACTGTAACTTGTAGCGACCGCCGTTTTACTTACGAAGAGGCGCAAGCGGTGATTGAAACTGGCGAAGGCGACTTCAAAGAAGAAGTGCTTACGCTTGATAGATTGGCAAAAATTTTACGCGAAAACCGTTTTCATCGTGGGGCAATTGCATTTGATAGGGTGGAAGTACGCTTCGATATTGACGAAACGGGAAAACCGCTTTCGGTATTTTTTAAGGAACAAAAAGAAGCCAACAAATTGGTGGAGGAATTTATGCTTCTGGCCAACCGCACCGCTGCAAGTCATATTGGCAAAGCAAAGCGCGGCAACAAAGCCAAAACATTTGTATATCGCATACACGATTTGCCGAACCCCGAAAAGCTTGAAAACTTTTCGGCATTCATCAAACGCTTTGGCTACACGCTCAAAACAAGTGGCAAACAGTCGGCCGTTTCGGCATCAATCAATAAATTGCTCGACGATGTGCAGGGCAAACGTGAGCAAAATCTTATCGAGACATTGGCCATACGGTCGATGGCAAAAGCCATTTATTCGACAGATAATATGGGACACTACGGCTTGGCATTCGAGTATTATACGCACTTCACTTCGCCCATTCGCAGGTACCCCGACATGATGGTGCACCGCTTGCTCGAACAATATGCCGAAGGTGGCAAAAGCGCCAATGCCAACGACTTGGAGGACGACTGCAAGCATAGTTCGGAAATGGAACAATTGGCTTCGAACGCCGAACGTGCATCGATAAAATACAAACAAGTTGAATTTATGGCGCAATACTTGGGTCAGGTGTTCGATGGTGTAATTTCGGGTGTTACCGAGTGGGGAATATATGTGGAATTGGTCGAAAACAAGTGCGAAGGAATGATTCCGATACGCGATTTGGACGACGACTATTACAATTTCGACGAGAAAAACTATTGCCTCGTTGGCCGCCGTTACCAACGCAAATATCAGCTGGGCGACGAAATAACTGTGAAAGTAGCAAAAGCAAATCTCGACAAAAAACAATTGGATTTTGTGATAGCAAAATAGAGAAATTTACGATTTAATTATTTACGATTTACTATTTAAAACTCGAGACCTCCCTCGTACCTCAGGAGGCAGGCACAAAACTCAAAACCTCCCTCGTACCTCAGGTTTACCTCATGAAGTATGAGGGAGGAGGCAGGCACGAAACACAAAACGAACACATGATTCTCGAATTACTTTCTCCGGCAAAAAATTTGGAATGCGGCGTGGCAGCCATCAATCATGGTGCTGATGCGGTATATATTGGTGCTGCACAGTTTGGAGCACGGGCATCGGCGGGCAATAGCATGGCCGATATTGAAGCGCTTTGCAACTATGCACATCAGTACAGGGCTAAGGTTTTTGTGGCTTTCAACACCTTGCTCACCAACGAGCAATTGCCTGAGGCACAAAAACTGATACACGATATTTACGCTGCGGGTGCCGATGCGCTTATTGTGCAAGACATGGGAATTCTGAAAATGGATTTACCTCCTATTGCCTTGCATGCCAGCACGCAAACCGACAACAGAACGCCCGAAAAAGTGAAATTTATGCAAGATGCTGGTTTTTCGCGCGTGGTGCTGGCACGCGAATTATCGTTGGAGCAAATAGCCGAAATCTCGTCGAAAAGCACAGTGGAGCTGGAAGCTTTTGTGTATGGCGCTTTGTGTGTGAGTTACAGCGGACAATGCTACATAAGCCAAGCCATGAGCGGCCGAAGTGCCAACCGTGGCGAATGTGCCCAATATTGCCGTTTGCCCTATAACTTGATTGACGGCAATGGCAAACGCATCGAAAAAAACAAACATTTGCTCTCGCTCAAAGACTTAGACCTCTCGGGCGAGTTGGCACAAATGGCAAAGGCTGGCGTTATGTCGTTTAAAATTGAAGGACGCATGAAGGATGCGCACTATGTAAAAAACGTAACGGCATATTTCCGACAAAAGCTGGATGCACTGCTCGCATCTGACGATCACTACACATCAGCATCGGTGGGCAAAACACGTTTCTTCTTTACGCCCATGCCACACAAAACATTTCGGAGGCCAGCCACCAATTTTTTTATCAATGGTCGACAAAACAGCATTATTACGCCCGAAACACCAAAATCGGTAGGCGAAAAAATAGCCCCTATACTGCAAGTTACAGCCAAAAGTTTTGATATAGCCCACTCCCACCCCATAAATAATGGCGATGGCTTGTGTTATGTGGATGGCAATGGCATTTTTACAGGTTTTAGGGCTAATAGCGTACAGGTAATCGATAGCAATCACAATGGCAGTGGCAATTTGCTGATGCGTGTTTACCCAAACGAAATGCCCAATGTGCAACGAAATACCATATTGTACCGCAACCACGACCAAGCTTTTGATAAAACATTGAACGCCAAAACAGCCGAACGAAAAGTGGCTGTTAAAATGATTTTTGGCGAAACAACGCAAGGTTTTTCGCTGCAAGTGAGCGATGAAGAAAATATAAGTGTCGAAATAAATTTCGATGCCGAAAAGCAATTGGCACAAAAACCCGAAAAGGCTTTCGACAATATCCGTCAGCAATTATCGAAACTGGGCAATAGCATTTTCGAAGCCCAAGCCATTGACATACAACTAAAGGAAGCTTACTTTTTTAGCGCTTCGCAATTAGGCGAGTGGAAACGCACAGCCATCGAAACCCTCGAAAACAAACGTGCCGAGCAATATGTGCGCGAAAAACCCGCCGTAGCAATTCCCTGCAACTATCCACAAAAAACGCTCAGTTACCTTGGCAACGTGAGCAACAAATTGGCACATGCCTTTTACAGCGAACATGGCGTAACGGAAATTGCACCAGCTTTCGAGATAAAAGCTGAAAAAGATGTGCCGCTAATGTTTAGCAAACATTGCATAAAGTTCGACCTAGGGCATTGTCCGCGCGAGGGCAAAAAATCGACCCTTACCGAGCCACTTTTGCTCGAAAACAATGGTCGCAGCTTTCGACTCGATTTTGATTGCAAACAGTGTGTAATGACAGTTAGTTTGAATAAATAATTGACAGATGCGGAGATTATTTAGCTTATTCTCATTAAATATGCGGAGAATAAGTTAAATGAATAATGGCGGCAGAAGCACAAATTACGAATTAAAAGCAATAAATTAGCAGCGTGGAACCTATCAAATAAACTAAAATATGGATAAAGATAAAACAATAGAAGTATTAGAAGCATTGGCTTCGGGATGCTCACCAACAACAGGTGAGGTAATAAATGATAATATTTTGAATGAACGAATTGTTATAAGAGCATTGCAAGCAGCGATTGATTTCTTAAAGAATGAAGCTGCTAACAGTCAATTTGAAGTTGATATTGATGCCAATGACATTAACAATGCGATAGCTGCATTTAAAGCTGAAAATCTAAATACGAGTGCGAATAAACTTACTGAATTTTTGTTAGGAACAAGGAAATTTAAAAACAACTCACTTGTTTCGAATCCTTTGTATGGAAAATACTTCAATAAATATTCGCAAGGACAATTGCTTGATTTTTTTGGCAAATATTTTACTGAAAATGATTTGGGTAACAGCCCCAAAAAAGATTTGTACAAGGAAATTGACTTTTTTCAAAAGGAAATATTCAATCGACTATCAGTTAACGCAGTCAATCAATTGAAAGAAAAAGTGAATGAATTAGGAATTCTGAAAACTGAAAATCTTTCGGAGTATATTCAAAATACAAGAATAAATCACCCACGAGCTTATGAATCGTGGAGCGAAAAAGAAAGTACTCTGTTGCGTAAGGCGCTTGAATATACCAACGACCTTGATTTGTTATCAATATGCTTTCAAAGAGGAAAAGGCTCCATCGAAGCTGTTGGCAAGAAAATGATTTATGATTCCCAGCGGTCTAAAAAGTAAAGTTCGGCCTTGTCAAATCTTTATAAAATAAATTGCCAAGGCATGAAAAACGGTGCCAGCAAGTACAAAAAGGTGCCATATGGCGTGGGTAAATTCAATTTTTTTGAGCGAATAAACCACTGCACCCAAAGTGTAAGCCATGCCACCAGCTAAAAGTAACCAAAATACCAACATGTTATCGGTACTTTGTAGTGCATCGATAAGCGGTTTGAATGCAATTACAACTACCCAACCCATAGCAATATAACATATGGTTTCGAGCTTCGATGCGTTTTTAAGTTTCGCAAAACTAAGCACTACACCCACAATGGCAGCCAACCAAATAACGGCAAATAAACTCCAACCCCACGCACCTTCATTGCGTAAAACCACCAAAGTGAAGGGCGTGTAAGTGCCAGCTATATGCAAGTAAATGGCTGCATGATCCAACTTGCGTAAAACTTTTTTGGTATCCGTATTTTTGTTGTAATGATACAAAGTGGATGTAACATAGGACGAAAGCATGAAAACACAATATGTAGCATAACTCGTCACCGACCACACATCCCATGTTTTCGAAAGCAGAAAATATGTCGCCACTAAACCTACCACAATGCCAAAAGCATGTGTGAGTGTATTCGCTTTTTCTTCGCGAGCGGAATATACAGGGGGCAATTTCGACATAATTGAATTATTTACCATTTATTTGAATGTACTATTTACTATTTAAAAATCTTAGTCAAACAGTACATTCCTTCTTTTTTTAATGCTGCATTATATTATGCTCAGCACTTAATATGTTTTTTACTCGATGTTCTTACGCACTTTGTTGAGGAAGTGCATCATTTTTTCGCTGTCTTTTTCGTCGATAATTTCCAAAAGCACGCGCAACTCACGGCGTATATTGTCGATCTGCTCGGTGGAGTATGGGTTAAATAAAATTTCGGACAACAAATAATCGTCCTCGCCCAACAAACCTTTGGCTATGTCCATATGTCGCTTAAATGTCGTGCCTGGCGCTTCTTGGTGCTTCATTACCGAGGCAAAAACCAAAGTCGACGCAAAAGGGATTGAAAGCGAATAAGCGATGGTTTGGTCGTGCTGATCGAAAGTGTATTCAAAAATATTGAGGCGCAACGAGCCATACAAATCCTTGAAAAATGCCTTGCCCATGTGGTCCGATTCGCTAATGATGATGGCACTTTGCGAACTCAAATTATCGAGCGTGGCAAAAGTGGGTCCAAACATTGGGTGGGTGGATACATAAGGCATGCCGGTTTTGTTGTAAAACTTCAACAAACCAGTTTTTACCGATGCAATATCCGAAAGTATACAATTTTTGGGTAAATAAGGTATTACTTTCTCAAAAGCATCGATCGTATATTTAAGCGTAACGCAATTGATTACCAACTCAGGCTCGAAAGCTTGAATCTCCTCGTATTTCGTCATGCGCAAGGTATTAAACACAAAACGCAAACGCTTTGGGTCAACATCAAACAATGCCACTTCGTGCTGTATGCACATTACATCGGTCAAAAAAGTGCCCATTTTGCCAGCACCTAAAACTAATATTCTCATTTCATCTGATTTTTAAAACAAAGTTTTCGCTCTTGCACAATAGTTCACATTACTTTCAATCATTAATCTTAAAGAAAAAAACAATTGACTGTAAAAAAAATGCATTAGAACAAAATAAAGTAATTTACATAAAAACGCTGCAAAGGTATAAAAAAAAACGATTGCATTGAACCCAAAGTACTGATAAGTAATGAGAATAATACAATGCGCTATTTTAAAACTTATAAAATGCTGTTTATCTCTAATTTATAAAATATCAAATAATATTGAGCACTTTTGAATATTGCATTTTAAAATACTATTTTCAAAAGGTTTAATCACATTGCTCCACTTTTATAGGTATATTGCAGCAAGCTATACCTATAATTGGTGATTGCCCAAAAGCAATAAAAACAAGAACTTTGCAAACAAACAAAGTAAATACAAAACATCAATTATAAAAATGAAAATTCGTTTAATTATTCAAAGCTTTTTGGCTGTGGCATTACTAATGCTAAGTACTAGTTTAGTGGCGCAACAAAAAAATGTTTTTCACGACCAGAATTTCTGGCGTACAAGCCCAACATTAGCTACAATACAGGCCGAAATACAAAAAGGTAATAGCCCGTCGGCAATGAGTGCCAACGACTTCGACGCCGTATCGATGGCCATTAACAACAATGCAAGCACCGAAGTAATTAAATTTTTGTTCGAGCACGAAGGTAACTCAGTATCAAAAACAACCAATCACTCGCGCACCTATTTGCATTGGGCAGCTGCACGAGGCAATGCCGAGATTGTTACGTTTTTAATCGAAAAAGGGGCTAATGTGCAAGCACTCGATTCGCACTTCGACCCACCGTTGGTTTTTGCTTCTAATTTCGGCATGACCAATCCGGCCGTTTTCGATGCGTTCGAAAAAGCAGGCATCGACCTCAAGCAACGACTTAAAAACGGCGCCACTTACATGATGCTTGGTGCAGCCTACGACGAAGGCGCAAAACTTATTGATTACCTTATTAAC
>CAZEVV010000096.1:0-10481 GCA_964515675.1 uncultured Paludibacter sp.
GATTAAGCGTGAAGTTTTCACCTATGGTCAGCATACCATTCAGCAATTTATAATCACTGTTTATACGTGCCGATATACGATCAAATTTCGAGAACTTAATTGTTCCTTCATTCCCAAAATATCCAAGCGAAAAGAAATACTTTCCTTTTTCAGTTCCATTACTTACCGATAAATTGTATGATTGTATAAAGCCAGTTCTTGATACTTCGTCAAACCAATCTGTATCGCTTGAATGCATTGTTCTTTCAGCATCTAAATACTTAGGCAAATACATATTAGTTAATGTTGGCGTAGCGCTTTCTGCATCATAATTCATATCAAAACGATAACCAATATTATTGTTATTGGGGTCGCTTCCACTATTTATTGCAGCTTGCCACATGGCTTGTCCATATTCCTTCGAATTTAAAACATCCAATTGATTGTTGTAGCTTGTTGCTGTAAAATGTGTATCGAAATCAACACGCATTTTGCCTGTCTTTCCTTGTTTGGTAGTAATAATAATTACACCATTACCTGCTCTCGAACCATAAATACTAGCTGCGGCAGCATCTTTTAAAACCTGAATGCTTTCTATGTCGTTGGGGTTAAGTTCGTGCATTCCGCCTTTGGTAGGCACTCCATCAATAATCAATAAGGGATCGTTGTTGTTAAGTGTGCCTATTCCTCTAATGCGTATGCTTGCCGAACCACTCGGGTTTCCATCCGATGTAACTGTCATACCAGCCACTCTTCCTTGTAAAGATTTGATGGGATTGTTTTCTGCCGATTTTTTCATCTCATCGATATTAACTACGGTAATTGCACCTGTCAAATCGGCCTTCTTTTGAGTAGTGTAACCTGTAACAACAAGTTGTTCGAGCAATTGAGCGTCTGACTCGAGTGTTACATTTATTACCGATTGATTTTTTGTATTTACATCAATGGTTTTCATACCTACCATCGAGAATGTAAGTGTTGAATTTTCTTCAACATTAATATTATAACGTCCTTCTATATCGGTAATAGTACCTGTTTTTGAACCTTTCACAAGTATCGAAACTCCTATTAAAGGCTCACCATCATCGGCCGATATTACCTGTCCTTTTACGACCCTATTTTGCGAGAATAATGCGGAAGCTATAAACAACATTCCCGAAAGGAATATGTACTTCCATGCTGAGTTTTTTTCTTTTATTTTCATTTGTGTCTAATTGTAACTAAATTCAGAGTATTATTGAAATTCAAAACTAATAAATTTATCTTTCTTTTTGCTAAAAGAAATTACATTTTAACTGCTTTATTAATTATACCTAATTTTTAGAATCATGTCGAATCGTATAAAATTAAGCAAATCGTTGCCTGAAATAAATGGCTGATTGTCATATAAAAAACTATTTTAATTGTTTAATCATTTTCTTGCTTCGGGAATGAATAACGTTGCAAAAATAGAGTTAGCAAACCATTGTTGTTGTCAAATTTGTTGCATCATCGTGTATTTTTGATACATCATTCCCAAATGGATGCTAATGTTCGAGTTTTTATGTACAATGGTATCGAACCTGCATTGATTTTAAGTTTAATTTGATTGTATGTTGAACTCGGAAACACTAAATTTGAAAGTGTTAGTACTCCATCGTTTGCAACCAATTCAATAGATGATTGGTCGACATATAAATCTAATATCACCCTATCGGAGTTATAGGGAAACGGACCATATGACAAATTGCGAAACAAATCAGAGAATGAAATTTCGCCCGAGTTTTTTCGGTCAAAATAAATGCGTTCAATTTGATTATTTATTTCAATAGTGCTCAATTCGCCCTTACTGTTTTTAAGCGATATGGATAATACTTGCTCTTTCGAAAGATTTGTTGTGAGTTGTAAATGATATGCTTTATTATTTTGTAAATCTATTTCAAATTCTTTTTCGTTATCAAAATTTCCGTTACTTAGAGTTTTCCATTCCGATGCAATCTTTTCAATTTCGGCAACCACTTTGTTGAGCAATATTATTTCGCCTTGTTTGTTTTTGCCTAATGTAAGCTCGCGGGGTAGTGTCATACTGCCTCTCGAGCCATTTGTGCCATCTGAAAAAGTCGGAATTTTACCTGCATAGTCCCAATTGTTCATCCATGCAATGTGTATTTTTCGTCCATCCGATACTGGAATATTATCCCACGTAATCCCAGCATAATTATCTTTTCCAAAATCTAACCACTTAGGATATGTTGCCTTGTCGGCAATAAAATCTTTACCATTAAAATCTCCAATAAAATATTGAGTACCCGAACCTCCGTTCGGTGCTCCTGGATTAACACTAACGAGCAATACCCATTTTGTTTTTCCTTCAATCATTAATGGAAAAAGATCGGGGCATTCCCATATTCCGCCTTGTGCACCCATATCAAAACCAAATTCACTGATTTTTGTCCACTCTTTTAGGTTTGGAGACTCATAAAAGCTTATGGTTCTACCTGTTGCAAGCGACATTACCCACTTATTAGTTGCTTCGTGCCAAAATACCTTTGGGTCTCTAAAATCGGGCCTCCCCGGATTTTTCAAAACAGGATTCTTGCTGTACTTTATAAATGTACGTCCTTTATCGGTACTATAGGCAATTGATTGTGTTTGTGTTTTGCCTGCCGAGGTATATAGGGCAACCATAGCATTTTCACCAAATCCGGCAGTATTGTTTTTATCAATCACAGCACAACCCGAAAAAATATCGCCTAGTGCATCGGGGCGCATTGCTACATTAAGCTGCTCCCAGTGTATTAAATCAGTGCTTACAGCATGCCCCCAACTCATAAAGCCCCAACCCGACCCGAAAGGATTGTATTGATAAAACAAATGATACTCTCCATCGAAGTAAACAAGTCCGTTCGGATCGTTGAGCCAATTGTGCTTGGACGAAAAGTGAATTTGTGGCCTATACTTACCTGCATAATCAAATGAAAGTTGTTTGTCAGTATCAATCTCTGCTTTATTTTCGCACGAGCATATAAATAAGGCAAAAAGAAAAACTATTATAAAATTGTGATTTGTCATATTTTAAATGGATTAAATAATAAGAAATTCTATGCAAAAGTATCCTATGTGGCATCAATAAGCTGTAATCAATGTTGCATCATCGTGTAATTTTGATACAGTAATATATTAATTAGCGTTTTGAAATCGACAAACTCACATGTGTTTTTATCTAAGTTTACAAAATCCCACCTACCCCAACCCCACCTCACTTTAGTTAAATATCCTAAAACGTAAAACAGCAAACACATGACAAAGAGACATTTACAAAACAACAGGCATACTCCACACCCCACCTCAAACCCACCTCACTGCATTTTTGCGCCCTAATTTTGCATTCGAAATAATAATGCAAATAAAAAATTGAATTATGGCACTACTATCAAATTTTCGTAACAAAATGGCAACGACATATTTTGCCGCAAGGGCACCACCCGATAAACGATCCAAAATCTATGGGTTAGTACTGTGATAATACAGTGATTTCTCTGTGATTTCTCTGTGATTCTCTGTGATTTCTCTGTGATTCTCTGTGATTTCTCTGTGATTCTCTGTGATTCTCTGTACTTTCTCTGTGATTTCAATGTGATGCGGCCTAACTATTATGGGCGATAGGGCTGCAAAAAAATAAAGTATCGCCAAATTTAAATTTTTCAAATAATAACAATCTGCGTCTTTATCCTTTTATTAAAACATATAACAAACAAAGGATTTTGGGGCATAAAACTTAATAATTATGGCACAATTTAAATCGCCAACATTCGGCAAAATCTCTGGAAAATACGGAGACGCGCTTGCCACGCATCGCAAAGCTACTGGTCGTAACTACCTTCGTGTAGCAAGTGTTCCTAGCAATCCGCGCACCGACAAACAGGTGGCGCATAGGGCAAAATTTGGGTTTGTAAATTCAGTGCTTCGGCCTTTTTACCCCGTGTTTAAAATCAATTTCGGTGGCAACCAAGGCATTCGTTATGCGCTTAACATTGCTTTCCGCAATGCAATAGTGGGCGAGTATCCCAATTATGCAATCGACCTCGAAAACCTCGTTTTCACCGAAGGCGTAATTGATAAAGCTGCCAATACACAAATGACACTGGCAGGCGAAAATGCTTTGAAAATTGATTGGGATACAACTACTTTGGCCAACTCGAATGATACCGACCAAATTGAGTTTGTGTTTTTCAACGAAAACAGCAATCAAACCCTTATGTTAACGGATAGTTTGCAACGCTCGGCGGGCACCTGCACACTGCAAATACCAGCAATCTGGAAAACTGCAACCATTCATTGTTGGATGTATTTCAAAAAGCTCGATGGCAGTGCGGTTTCTAACAGTCAGTATATTGGCAGTGTCGAAATGTAACCTAAGTATTGCATTAGCAATTCTGTAGGCGATGGCACGAACAGCGTAAACTCACTACTCACTTTGTTAGTATTTGTTTACGCTGTTCTTTTTCTGGCTTGGCAATATTCAATCATGTCATGATGCATTATATGCATAAAAAAAAGGAACCAATTCTGGTTCCTTTTTTTTGTGAATAACTATAACAGCTATTTCAAAATAATTTTCGATACCGCTTTGTTTACTTTTACTATATAAATGCCTTTCGATAGATTTAACGCTACATGCATGGCTGGTTCGAAGCTTGCTACTTTGCTACCTGTTACCGAATAAACCTCGATGTTTGTACTTGGCATTGCATCGAAATACAATGTCTTGTTTTTAAGCCTCCATGTATCAATGCTAGCCGAAGCTGCCGAAGTGGGGACGCTGCTTCTTGGCGCAAAAGCTACGCTACGAAAAGCTGTGTTGGTGGGTGCTGTTGCTAATTCTACAGCTGTTGAGCCCGCATTTTCATCAATTACCTTATAAAGCTTTGAGTCGGTTCCTGTTGCGAAAACAACTGGAGATGTACCTGACCAATCTACAGTTAAACCTCTTGCGCCTATATTAGTTGCCGGTGGTGTAGCTAGGTTTATTGTATAGGCCTCAGTCCAAACATCTTCACTTTTAATATATTTCTTTACACCACCATTTACATTAGTTCTGTCATCGGCAACATAACATATTGTGTTGTTTGAGTTAAAAGCAAAAGCATATGGACTAGGGCTAGTACCTCCAACAGCAATTTCCAAAGTGCTAGTGTTTCCTGTTGTGGTTGGTGTGCCTGTGCCTACTTTGTAAATACCTATTGTGCCTGAACCTGTGCTAAAATATAATTGGTCGTTGAAGATGTTTATCGACCTTATGTTAGTAACAGTACTTGTCACTTGAACAGGTGTTCCAGTCCCAAAATACTGTATGCCGTTATTGCCTGCACTCCCATTGCCACTGCCCCAAAAGTCATTCCCTTTTTTTACCGCACCTCTAAAATTATTTCCACTAAATGCCGTAGCTGACACTAATACATTGTCGATATTCCCAGTGTGGTTTACACTAATAATTTTCCGATTTACTGTTGCCGAAGTAGTACCCGCGATACTTGCAGTTCCGGGCTCTTTATCGTAGCCAGATAGCGTTAAATGGTATCCGTCAGTTGATAAGGTCATTTGGCCTTCGGATGTGGCTGATCCACTTGCAGTAAGCATGTTTGTTCCGCTTGTTGGAATGGCGATTGTTTGTACAAGTACACCTGCGGTTGTGTATTCTTCTAAAAAAATAGCTGTCGAAGCATTTGATAACGCTGCGCTTCCGTCGCCAACTCTTAGTACCACCAAATTGCCTGTTGTGAAATTCGTAGCTAATGTAACTGTTGTCGAAATACAAAGCATTAATGCTAAAAATAAATAAGTAATTTTTCTCATGGCGTTTCTTTTTTTAATTAATGAATAATATTTTCTTTTTTTGATTGTAAATTTACTTTTTAAATGCAAGCGAATGCTTTTTTGTTTTTGGGTGAGCGCAATTTTAACATAAATGGAATGCTGTTTTTGATGAAAAAATGATTTTTTATCAATAATATTCTAAACAATTATAATGCTAAAAATGTTTGCTTAAGTGAGTTAGATTTTTTATGTGTTAATCTTTTATATTGCTTCGGGGTGTGTTTCAACCCTTTTACAATCGGCTTTTTGTTAATTTTGGGGGTGGGGCGTGGTTTTGATTGATTGATGTAATAAAGCCTTTTGTTGTAATTTTTCATGCATGCTTTTTTATTTTTGCTTTGTGTTAAGGCTCATAATTGAAGCTGCATGCTTGTTTTTTGCCAATTGTTTTTTCAATTTTCTAACCAACATATATAGTCATGAACCCAATTTCAAAAATTACAATCAAAGATTTTGAGCAAATGTCTCATTTGAGCATTCACGAGAAAGCACATATTTTTCAATCGTTTGTTACTTACAACAACGAAAAACACCTCAACAATTACCGTATCGTATCGGTTTTAGGTGCCGAGCCCAACCCGCATATCATCGATCCGTACGATGGCACTGAGCGGGAGGTTATTAGCTTTGTGTCCAACGATTATCTTGGATTTAGTAAACATCCTCGTTTGATAAAGGCAAGCATCGAAGCTATACAAAAATTTGGCACTGGCGCTGGCTCATCGCCGCTTATTGGGGGCTTGAGTTTGTTGCACGATACTTTGGATAAGAAAATTGCTGCATTTTTCAACAAACAAGCGGCCATTACATATACTTCGGGCTATGCAGCCAATTGCGGCACTTTGTCGTCGTTGATACAAAAAACCGACATGGTGCTTATCGATATGGGGGTGCATGCTAGCGTTATCGAGGGATGCATGCATGCCAACCGCAAGTTCTTTTTGCACAACGATTTGGTGTCGTTGCAACGTGCACTCGAATTTGCAAAGGGAAATTATCCGAATATTTTTATTGTGGTGGATGGCGTTTATTCGCAGGATGGCCATATGTGCGATTTGCCCGCATTGTGTAAGCTGAAAAACGAATATGGCGCATATCTTATTGTCGACGATGCACATGGCACTGGTGTTGTAGGCGCTACGGGCAAAGGTGTGTTCGAACATTATGGTATTTACAACGATGTGGATATGATAACCGGCACTTTTAGCAAAACATTTGGTTCGGTGGGTGGCTTTGCAGCTGCTTCGCACGAAATTATTCAAATGCTGAAATACATTTCCGACTCAAATATTTTTTCGGCGGCAGCCACACCGCAGTCTGTAGCGGCGGTTATCGAGGCTATCGATGTGTTGGTCGATGAGCCAATTTGGCACATGAAACTTCAAAACAATATCCGCCATTTTAAAAACGGACTGAATGCCATAGGGGTTGATTCGGGTACATCGTGTTCGGCCATTTTTCCGGTAATGATACGCGACGAGGCTAAAACCATGGAAGTGGCTAAACTTTTACTCGAGCACAATGTGTATGCCAACCCCATACTTTATCCTGCTGTGTCGCGCAAGCAAACGCGCATTCGCATGAGTTTAATGGCTACCCACACTACCGATATGCTCGACCATGCTTTGAATGTGCTCGAAACTGTATTGCGCAAATGTAATGTGCAATCAAGTCATTTTCGCGACATATCGCAAGCGGTGTAATGGCATGTTTTTTCGTAAAAATGTAATTGCTTAACTGCTCTGAGCAAGTGTATGTTGTGTAACCATCATTGCGTTTGTGTTTTTGCGTCATTGCGCCTTAGCCTGTATGCTACAGGAAGGTTCAATAAAAATATAAACTAATTTTGAGTACATTTCTATTTACATATTCTGTGTATTCTGGCAAAAAAAAATAATCTGTCAAAGTAGAATTAATGTATCATTATAAAGTAGCTAATGTGCTGTTTTTCTGCAAACGCTCATTTACAATCCGTGCTGCCATTTAAAGTTGCGAATAGTAAATAGTCAATTTTTAAATAGTAAATACTTATACTTGTTTTTCTTGTTGAATAATTATAATTATATTTGCAGCTACAAGAAAAATTTGCATTCAATATGGATAACTATATCGTTTCGGCTCGTAAATATCGTCCTCAAACATTCAAGTCGGTGGTGGGGCAACTTTCGCTCACTACCACACTCAAAAATGCTATCACCAGTGGCCATTTGGCGCATGCCTATTTGTTTTGCGGTCCGCGTGGTGTGGGCAAAACAACATGTGCGCGTATTTTTGCAAAAACCATCAACTGCGAGCACCTTACAGCCGAACACGAAGCATGCAACGAGTGCGAATCCTGTGTTTCGTTCAACGAACAACGCTCCTACAACATACACGAACTCGACGCAGCGTCCAACAATAGTGTCGACGATATTCGCACACTTATCGACCAAGTGCGTATACCACCACAAATCGGGAAATACAGTGTGTATATTGTCGATGAGGTGCATATGTTGTCGTCGGGCGCTTTCAATGCTTTCCTGAAAACCCTCGAAGAACCACCGGCGCATGCCATTTTTATTTTAGCAACTACCGAAAAGCACAAAATATTACCCACCATATTGTCGCGTTGCCAGATATACGACTTCAACCGTATAACCATTAGCGATACGGTGAGACATTTGCAATATGTGGCCGAGAGCGAAGGCGTGCAAGTGGAAAGTAATGCATTGCATGTTGTGGCGCAAAAAAGCGATGGAGGTATGCGCGATGCACTTTCGATATTCGACCAATTGGTGAGTTTTTGTGGCAATAACATTACTTATCAAGCGGCTATCGACAATTTAAATGTGCTCGATTACGAGTATTATTTTAAATTGGTAGATGCAATGTTGGCAGGGCAGGTGAGTGCCAGCTTGTTAATTTTTAACGATGTGCTGAACAGAGGTTTCGACGGACAGCATTTCATTACGGGCTTTAGCGCTCATTTGCGCGATTTGTTGGTGAGTAAAGATGCCGCAACATTGCAATTGCTCGAAGTGGGCGAGAACATTGCGGCGCGCTATCACAAGCAGTCAAAAGTTTGTAGCAACGAGTTTCTTTTTCAAGCTCTCAAATTTAGCAATGATTGCGATTTAAATTATCGCTTGAGTCGTAACAAACGCCTGCTCGTTGAGATTGCATTGATAAAGATTTGCCAACTCAACGACGAAAAAAAAAAGTTAATACTTAACGAAGAGCGTGCGCCGCTGAAGCCTTTGCAGCCCGAAAACGATAAAACGGCTGTTACTGTGCAAACACCAGCTGCCAGTTACGCCCCAACAGCAGCACCCGAAACGCCTGCACCATCGCCCATTGCAGCAAAACCCCTTGCGCCAACTACGCCAACTGCACCAACGGTTGCTGCTACGCCATCGCCGGCTGTTGGCAATAGTGCGGCGCCCAAACCTACAATATCGGCACATCGGCCAACAAGCATTTCTATCAACAAATCGAAGCCCACAGCCGAAGCCAACAATACGCACGATGCTACAGCAGCAACGCAAGCAGCACCAATAATGGACCAAGCATATAGCATGGACGACTTTGTGAAGAGTTGGTATGGTTTTGCCGCAAAAATAAAAGAAGATGTAAATAGGGTGAGTTTCAATACTTTTAGTATGCCCATTCAGGCCGAGCAACATCGTTTTGTGGTATATGTAAGCAACACCATGCAGGCGAATAATTTCAAAAAGTTTCAGCCATATTTGGTGTCGCATTTGCGCAACGAGCTCAAAAATAGCAATGTAACTGTTGAGCATGTGCAGGTAGAAGAATCGGCCATGCCCAAAACGGTTTCGCCAGAAGAACGCTATAAGCAATTTGCCGAAATAAACCCAGCAGTGGAGGTTTTGCGTAAAAAAATTCAGTTGGAGATAGATTAATGAGCAGCATACGCTTTGGACGAAGACGTTCTGAGTTTTGAGTAAGGTGTAATTTTAAATCGTAAATTGTAAATCGTATATTGTAAATCGTAAATCGTATATTGTAAATCGCAAATCGTACATCGTAAATCGTAAATCGTAAATCGTAAATTGTAAATTGTACATCGTAAATTGTACATCGTACATCGTACATCGTACATCGTAAATCGTACATCGTAAATCCTATTTCTAATGCATTAAAAGTCAATATTATGGATAGTGTTATTATGCTGAGAGATCCTGAGGTGATGCCAAGCAACGAAGTTGTAGCACAAGCTCTAGCTGTAAATGTTTATTGCGTATATGTTGAACTTATGCAAGTACTTACAAATGCGCCTTATAGTTTGAATGCTGATTGGAGTTATTATAAAGATGGAAAGGCATGGCTTTGTAAAATTTCTTTTAAAAAGAAAACAGTTTGTTGGCTTTCCATTTGGAACGATTGCGTAAAGGTCACATTTTATTTTAACCATAAAAATCAAATGGGCGTGTATCAACTCAATATTAGCGAAGCTATTATGCGCAATTTCGAACAAACAAAAACAGTGGCTAAATTATTTCCTTTGATATTCGACATTAACGATAGCTCACAACTGCATGACTTATTCGAAGTGCTAATGTACAAAAAAACTTTATTTTAATTTGTTTGTTTAATTAGGCTCTGCTGAAAAACCATTATGTATTTATTTTACTGCAATATATCGT
>CAZEVV010000097.1:0-10437 GCA_964515675.1 uncultured Paludibacter sp.
GTTGAGTTGTTCTGTTGTCATATTTTTAAAAATGAAAAATGAAAAATGAAGAATAAAGAATAAAGAATAAAGAATGAAAAAACCAAATTCAATAATTTCAATATTTTATCATCAACGCAGTAATTACGCCCTCTTTAGGGGGGCGGGGGGCTGTTTATTTATACTGAATAATTTTAGAATTTAATATTTGCTTTGGCAAAAATGTTTCTACCTGGCTCCACATTTATTGCATTGCGTGTATAATTCATGTGATTGCGATAGTTGGTATCGAGTATATTGTCGACACCAGCAAACAATTGCAAATAAAACGACGCAATTTGCATGGGTGCGGATTGTATGTTGAAATTAAAAATCACATAGCCATCGGTGGCCGCTTCGCCTGCTCCAACATTGTATTTGTTGGCTGCATATTGTGCCGAAAGTGCCGCTTCGAACATTTTGTTTTCGCGATAATTGATTGATACTATGCCATGCAATGGTGGTATTTGACGCAAAAATTCATCAGTATTCACATCGCGCCCACTCACATACGAGAGGTTGGCTTTGGTCCAAAACTTTGAACTTATCAGCCACAAAAATTCTGTTTCGATGCCGTGAAAAAATACATTGTCGATATTGATGGCTTCATAAACATTGGGTTGGTTTTGCAATTGTTTTTCGGCAATTAAGTCGAATAAATAATTGGCAAAAACATCTACTTTGAATGATAAATTATTATTTGTAATGGCATAACTCAAATTTGAGAAGAAACCGTTTTCGGCTTTCAAATTTGGGTTGCCTTTTAGTATTTTGCCCTGTTGGTCGATGTATTTAAAACGCTCCTCAACGGTTGCTGTGCGGTAAGCATTGGCCAACGAAAGCGTAAATTCTTGTCGGCGTGTAGGGTTGTAAGTAATGTCGACATGTGCCGAATACGAAATTTCGTTATTTTGTCCGGCAGCAAAAAGTATTTCTTTGTTGGCAGGTAATTCTATTCTTTCATTGTTTTTTACACGATATTTTTCTAATTCGCGAAAAACAGTGTCATTTTTCATGTTTATTAAATCGGCCCTCAAACCAAAATTCATCGACCAATATTTGGGGTCAATCACTTTGCGGTATTGTGCAAACACGCCAACATTTGTCATCGTTGCCAAGGGTGTTGGCTGGTCGATAATTATTGTTGTGTCGTTAACTGCCGATATAAGATAGCGCGTACGTTTGGTTTTTACATTTCTCGACCATGCTTCAACACCCACATTCATAGTGTTGTAGTCGTTGAAATAGAGTGCTGCTTGTGCTTTTGCGCCAGCAGTTTGATTGTTGCTCGAAGGATATACTTGGTTTTTCGATGGCAAAGCTAAGTTTTGCACATCGCGGGTGATAGCGTGGTTAAATCCTTTGAAATTAAGCTCTTTGAAGGTTCGACTGATATTTTTAATTTTGTATTCGCCACTTAGTTGTATTCTGTCGACACCCAAATAGCGCACTTCGGCCGTTGGTGTAAAGGCAGTGCCACCGGGCAAACCAACATTGCGTGCCTGAAAATGTGTGTAGTTTAGCAATAACTCTTGGTTATCGTTGTACTTAATGCCAGCTTTCAGCCCCCACGATTTATCGCTAAAAAAGCTCATGGGCAATACACCTGCGGGCGTCATCGTATTGTCGGCATTGCGCAAACTACCGTGCAAATTCAAATACCAATCTTTTTTCGCAAGGCTAATATTCGCCGCATTGCTAAACAAGTTGTTTACACTGTGCAATGCGCTCGAAATGTTAGCATTGACAGTTGTTTTGTCGCTATAGCTTGGTCGTTTGCTAATGATATTTACCAATCCACCCATTGCACCAGTACCATAAAGCACCGAGCTTGCACCTTTTATTACTTCAATGCTTTCCACATTTTGCATGTCAACAGTCGATAATGAGGCTGCAATGTCCGACGAGGTTAAAATTCGGTCGTTGTCCATCATAAAAAGCAAGCGTTGTTCCGACATTCCCCTCACATTTACACTTGTAGCCCAAATGCCATCGCGTGTGAGCCAAATGCCTGTTTCGCTTGTGAGCGCTTCGGCTACGCTGCGTGGTTCGTTTTTCTGAATTTCATCTTTAGTAACTACAACAAAGGGCAATGCAAATGTTTTTGCATTTATACCAAATACTGTAAGTTCTTTTATATGCTTATGTTTCAAACTATCGGGCTCGTTGTTTTTTGCTGATGCATAAGCGTATGTAGTTGAAACTATAAGTGTTAATGCTAAGTAGATGTTCTTCATACAATCGTTTTATTGTTTATTCGATTTGTTATTCGATATGTTTTATTCAAAATTTCATACAAAAGTACATAAAAATGAGATAGTAAATGGATGTAACATAACTAAATAAAGTGGACTGTGCGTTAAAAATAACGAAAATGAATAAATTTTGCATGAATTAGCATTATTTATTGTGTTAATTGCATGCGATTTACTTTATTTGCATTTGCTAAGAACGCGATTATGTAAATTATATAAATGTTCTGATTTTTAGTTTTTTATGTGATGTTTTGGGTGAAAGTTTATTCACAAAATTTTGGTAATAATGAACTCAATACATAATCTTATCAAAAAGTATTACATTGATTTCATGTGCGTTTTTTAGCGTTTTATGAGATAGCTAATCTGTCAGACAAGATAGTGTTTTTATCAATAATATTTTAATTGAATAAACAACAATAAAACTTATGAAAGCAACACTTTATTCGAACAAAGTATTTGGTGTTTTCAACGATAGTTATCCTCCAATTATGGATGGGGTAGCCGTTGCAACCAAAAATTATGCATTTTGGCTCAACCGCTTGCAATATGCGAGTTGTGTTGTTACGCCCAAAACACCCAATTATGTCAACGACGAGCCTTTTCCTGTGTATCGATATGCCTCAGTGCCTTTGCTGTTGCGTAAACCCTACCGACTTGGAATACCCGAAATTGATGTGAGTTTTAATGATAAACTCGACCGTATTCCCTTTGGATTATTGCATGCGCATTGCCCTTTTAGTTCGGGACATCTTGCACTTAAAATTGCCAAAGAACGTAATTTGCCCATAGTTGCTACTTTTCATTCGAAGTATCGCGACGATTTTGCGCGGGTGGTGCATACACAAACTGTTTTGGATTTGCTGATAAAAGAATTGATAAGTTTTTACGAAAAAGTGGATGAGGTGTGGATTCCGCAAGCGGCTGTTGAGCAAACCATTAGGGAATATGGTTTTAAAGGAAAGGTACGCGTTGTCGAAAATGGAAGCGACATGAATTTTGAAGGCGATATTCGTACATTTAAGCAAGATGCACGTATCGAACTTGGCATTAGCGATAATACGATTTGCTTATTGTTTGTGGGGCAACATATTTGGGAAAAAAATACCGAACTTATCATACGGTCGCTTGCTGGATTGGGTGATGTGAATTACAAAATGTTTTTTGTTGGTACGGGTTATGCAGTCGACGAAATGAAAGCACTGGTTGATGCTTTATCGATAAGCGAGCATGTAGTTTTTGTAGGACAAGTGAATGATAGATCGACGCTCAAAAAATATTATGCAGCTGCCGACTTGTTTCTTTTTCCTTCGTTGTACGATAATGCACCGCTTGTTTTGCGCGAAGCTGCTGTTTTTCATACACCAGGCCTTTTGGTTGAAGGCGCAACGGCCGCCGAAGTAATTCAACAACAGTACAATGGTTTTTTAATTCAGAATAATACCGAAAGCATGATAGCATGTATTCGTAATTTATACAACGATAAAAGCAAAATTAATAACGTAGGGCAGCAGGCAGCAAATACCCTTACACGGTCGTGGGAAAATGTTATGCACGAAGTGGCACAGCATTACGAACGGATTATTTTCGATAAAAAATAAAAAATGCAGCTCCTAATTTTGAAAGGAGCTGCATTTTTTTTTAAAACTGATTTGGTTGCTACGCCACCTTGAGGGGTTGCGGGGCTTATCATCAATAGGCGTGATGATCGTTGTTAATATCATCAATGTCGGTACGTTTTTTTTCGAGCGAGCGCCATGCGTGGAAAATATATGCCAATACAAATGGAATAAGTATTGAAACATACGACATTACTGTGAGTGTAAATTCGCTCGACGATGCATTGAATATGGTGAGCGAACTTTGCAAGTCGAACGAAGGATAAAACGATGTGTTGTTGTAGCCTACTACCATAAACATAGCACAAACTGTAAGTACGGTACCTACACCTGTGTACCAAATGCCACCACGAAAACCTTTTTTGAACATTGTAGCGCCAATGCCAAAAAGTACTGCTACAACACCCACTAAAAATACTATCCCAACAATTGGCATTTCAATTAAATTGAAAAAATATTTATATTGCTCCATGTACACTTCTGTTGTTTCGGGGTTTACAGCAAAGCCTTTTCCCAAAAGAATCCAAATAACAAATGCGAGGAAAAACACCAAAAACGGAATGGCATTGTACCACAAGTATTTTTGCGAACGCGCTTCGAGTGTTGCGTCGCTCAATCTGTTGATAAGGAATAAAATGGCATTGGTACGAGCTAAAAACAAAACTGCTAAGCCCAATAGCCAGTTGCGTACGTCGAACAATGCATCAACACCATGCCATGCGCTACCCCAGCGACTAATAACGGGTGCAAATTGTTGTGTAATATTGCCTTTGTTTACCAAAAAATCCGATCCTGTGAAAAAAGTTGCAACAGCAGCACCAATCAAAAATGTACCCAATATACCATTGATAAGCAAAAAATAACGATAAGTTGTTTTGCCTAAAAAATTACCTGCTTTGGATTGAAACTCGAACGATACGGCTTGTAACACAAAAGTGAACAAAATAAGCATCCAAACCCAATAGGCACCACCAAAACTAGTGGAGTAAAACAATGGGAATGAGGCAAAAAATGCACCACCAAATGTTACGAGGGTTGTGAATGTATATTCCCATTTACGACCTAAAATATTGACCAAAAGGCGCTTCTCGTCCTCGGTTTTTGATAGCGAAAAAAGCATGCTTTGACCGCCCTGCACAAATAAAAGAAATGTGAGTAAACCACCCAAAAGGGAAATGATAAACCACCAGTAATGCTGAAGAAATGAATATGTGAACATAATATTGTTTTTTAGTATTTAAAAATTCTATTGTATTTTTTTTATTCGCTAATGCTCAATGGGCGTTCGTATTATTTACAATCCGAAGCCATTGTTTTTCAGTATCAATGGTCGGAACCTGGTCCTTTATTGATTTGTTTAAACATTATGCGCAATTCAGCAATTAATAATACTGTAAAAATTAAGAAAAATATTGAGAAGGTAATTATTACCGACACTACCGATATACCCGATATGGCAGCACTGATGGGTAAAATATCTTGAATAACCCAAGGCTGACGACCAATTTCGGCTACAATCCATCCTGCCTGACCAGCTACATAACCCAATGGAATACTAAATATTGCCAAAAGATGCACCCATTTTAGGTTTTCGATATTTTTTCGGTATACCAAAAACAATATTAAAGCAAAAAATGCAAGGAAATACATGCCCAATGTTACCATAATGTGGAATGCATAAAATACAATTGGCACATTGGGTATCAATTCTTCAGGCGAATTTAAATATCCGTAGCCGAAATATGCATAGTTCTCGTCGAGTACTGCACGATGTTGTGCGGCCAATGCTGTATCGTTGGCTGCCATGGCTTCTTTGTAGGCTGCCAAAGCCGCAATGGCTTGTTGGCCACGTGCTTGTTTTTCGACAAACGATAATGCTATGCTTCCGTCGGCCATTGTGTATCCGCCATCAACAATGTCTTTTATGCCAGGTACAAATGCCTCGAAGTCGCGATAACTCAAAAACGAAAGCAATCCCGGAACGGGCACATCAATTTTAAATAACAATGGTTCAACCTCGTCGTTGTACGCTTTTTTGTTCGGATTGAGCACGCCAACCGCAATGATGTTGGCATTTGTTGTTCCTTCGTAAAGCCCTTCCATTGCGGCAAGTTTCATGGGTTGCTTTTGTGCCACCTCGTAGGCCGAACCATCGCCAGTCCAAATTACCAATACTGTGGCTACTAAACCAAATATGGCACCAACTTTAATGCTTTTAATGGCAAAGTCGATTTCGCGCTTTTTGAGTAAAAACCAAGCGCTTACACCAATCACAAATAATGCGCCTACTACCCAACCCGAATATACGGTATGCAAAAACTTGTTGATAGCCACGGGCGATAAAACAACAGCCCAAAAGTCGACCATTTCGTTACGCACCATGTCGGGGTTAAATGCCATACCTACTGGATATTGCATCCAAGCATTGGCAATCAAAATCCATAGCGACGAAAGCGTTGCGCCCACCATAACCAACCATGTTGAAATGAGGTGAAAACGCGGACTCACTTTTTTCCAACCAAATAACATGATGGAAATAAATGTGGCTTCCATGAAGAATGCAAAAATACCTTCGATTGCCAATGGAGCACCAAAAATATCGCCCACAAACCAGCTGTAGTTCGACCAATTGGTACCAAATTGAAACTCGAGAATAATACCAGTGGCTACACCAATTGCAAAGTTGATGGCAAATAATGTCATCCAAAATTGAGTTGCCGATTTCCACTTTTCGTCCTTGGTTTTGTAGTAAATGCTTTCCATTATGGCCATAATTATTCCCAGACCTAATGTGAGCGGTACAAAAATCCAGTGATACATTGCTGTGAGAGCAAACTGCGCCCTCGACCAATCCATTAATGCAACATCGAGTTGTTCCATAACATTTTTTTTAGTGTTAAATTATTTGATTTTAATTATGCTTTTTATTCGAATTGTGATTTTTTATTGTGTGTTTCGTGAGTTTGATAACACGCTGTAATTGCGTGTTTTATAATATCATGTTTTTATTGTTTGTATAAATTTTGTGTTCATCATAATATTAATGCTAGCATATTTGCATACATTGTGTGAATATATACCGAAATATTATTTTACAAATATATAAATATTTTATAATAATCTTCGTTTTTTTTAGCTACTTGCAAAAATAAATAATTTTATTGGAATAATTACAATTTTATATCTGTTTTTTTCTACTTCCTGAAATAAAAAAAACAACGATTCGAATGATTGACTCGAATCGTTGTTTTTTATGATATAATGTTCTGTTTAATGTTGCCTCAAAAAAATATCCTTCACATGTTGCAATTATTGTTTCGACAATCTGTTTTTTGCAAAGTTCATCACATCTTCTAAGTGTTTTTCCATGGTTTGGGCAGCAGCAATTTTATCTCTGCTTTTTATTGCTTCGAGCATGGCGCTGTGCTGACTGATAATTTTGGGGTCGGGTGCACAAAAGCTTTCTTTTTGGTACACCGACAAAATGTCAGGTATAATAATCATTAGCATAGCTTTGAGCACCGCATTTTGCGATCCTTCGGCAATTGCTCGATGAAATGCAAAGTCGTAGCCTACGCGCTCGGGCGTATCGAAGGCTTCGATAAATTTTTGATGAATTTCTTCTAAATTGGCAATGTCATCAGTAGTGGCGCGTTCTGCACATTGTGTAATTGCAAATACTTCGAGCAAATTGCGCGTTTCAACCAATGATAAAAAATCATATTCCTGCAAATTCAATACATCGGCTATCATTCCATCGAGTGTTGTTATGTCCAACCCATTGATTATGGAACCGCTTTGTGGCAAGGTTTTGATAATGCCATAAAACTCGAGTTTGTGCAATGCCTCGCGTATGCTGGTGCGACCAAAACCAAATTCGGCCGACAGTTTTCGCTCGGCAGGAAGGCGGTCGCCAGGTTTTAAAACACCGCTTTTAATCAAATCTTTTATTTTCGAAATAACAATGTCGGTGGGCGATTTTTCTTTACTATTTAATTCTAATGCCATATGTTTATTTGAATGAGGAATTTGAGTATTATTGCCATATTTGCCATGCTGCAATTGCTTGTTCGTGCAGCATTTGTTCGCCATTGATGACAGTTGCGCCTGCATCGAGTCCTTTTTGCATAAAAAGTGTTATCGAAGGATTATATACCACATCGTAAAGCAAATGTTTTTCGGTGAGCAAATGATACGGTATGTCGGGGCAAGTATCTACTTTGGGGAATGTACCTAGCGGCGTTGCATTTACAATAACATGATAGCTATCCATCGTTTTTTCGTCGAGTTGATCATACGTCAGCGCATTTTCCTTCGCATTGCGCGAAACATAGGTTGATTGTATCCCTTTTTGTTCCAAAACATATTTTATTGCCTTGGATGCTCCACCTGTGCCTAATATTAGTGCTTTTTTGTGATGCGGTTTTAGTAACTGACTTATCGAATTGTCGAAACCTATGGCATCGGTATTGAAGCCTTTTAGTATTACATTTGCTTCGACAACCGAAAACTTAATTACATTCACAGCACCTATGGCTGCCGCCGTAGCATCAATTTCGTGCAAAAAGGGCATAACCTGCTCCTTGTAGGGTATGGTTACATTGAGCCCGCTGATGCTATTGTCGTGAGCAAGCTTTGCAAAATCGCTGATATTGGGCAATTCGTACAAATCGTATTGTGCATCGATATTTTCGTTGGCAAATTTTTCGCTAAAAAACTTTTTCGAAAACGAATGTCCTAAAGGAAAGCCAATGAGGCCGTATTTCTTCATTTGTTCCAAAACTAATCATTAAATAAAACATCGTTGTTGTTCGATAGCAAAGCATCGGGGCAAAGCTCAATAAAAAGCTGTATGGCATCTAAGTTTTCGGCACGCGCCATTTTCAGATGTTCCACCGACTGATCGAAGAGCTCGTTTTTCCAATAAGCAACCGCTAAAAATAAGTGTATGCGTTCGAGGCCACCGTCCTGGTCATAGGCCATTTTGTAATACTGAAGCGCATGTTTATAGCTTTCCATTTCCATAAGTAAATTGGCAATGGCCATAAGCGTATCGGGCTGATTGGGCTCAAGCGAAATTGATTTGAGGTACGATTTGAGTGCGTTTTCCAAATCGTCGATACCCGTGTAACCTTCGGCTAAATACACCAAAGCATCGGCAGCTTCGGGGTTTATGGCAATTGCTTTTTGCGAGTAGCCAATACTTTCGTCGTAAAGTTCCATTTCGAGCAAGCAAATAGCAATACCAGTAAGCGCATCGTAGTTGTCTTCTTGTATCAACAACGAAGCTTTGTAACACTCGAGTGCTTTGCTAAAGTTTTCGAGCTTTTCGTAGCATTCGCCAACAAAAATATTGGTTTGCCATTGCGCTTCGGGCAATATCGCATTGTAGTCTTCGTATGCTTCGATGGCCAATTTATACTCTTCGACCTGAAAATATGCATGTGCTTTTTGAAGTGCGCACATCACATCGTCGGGGTTTATGGTGAGTGCATAATCGTAGGCCTCGATGGCTTTATGAAACAATGATTGGCCAAAGTAAATTTGACCTAAGTTAAACCATGCTTCCGAACGATAAGGGTCGACAGCTAAAACTTTTTCGTAAGTTTCGCATGCCTTTTCGTTGAGTTCAATTTGCTCGTAGCAAAATGCCAATTCAATCAACAAATCGCTATTTTTACTGTTGTATTTCATGCCTTTTTCGAGGAGTTTTACAGCAGTGTTGAATTCGATTTGCGATATAAATATATAAGCTAAATCTAAAGCAATATTATCGAGGTCCGACTTTTCCGATGCTAGAATAGTGTAAGCTAGTTGTTGCGCTTCGTTGTCTTTGTTCAATCGCAGTAGCGCTTCAACTTTTAGCAATCCCGTTTCGTAGTCCGATGCATCGATATTTTGAGTAGTGAGAATATGATAAGCTTTGGTAGTTTCGCCTATAGCCAAATACATTTTGGCGCGCTTGGTTTTAAGAAGCGTACTGGCAGGGTGCAAGCGTAGTCCAAAATCGACTAATTGCTGGCATTTAGATGTTTTTCCTTTTTGAAGATAAAATTCAAAAATGAGTTCAATTTCCTCCACATCAAAATATCCGGCTGCATTACCTTGAAGGTATTGCTCGTATCGTTTTACCAATTTTTCGGCATCATCGTCGAGCGAAAATGAAAGTTTTGGAGACATATTGAAATTCTTTTTTTGCAAAAATAATGTTTTAAAGCCAAAATATCAGTATATTACAACAAAAGTTATCAACATTAATGCATTTTTACTTTAAAATTAAGAAAAATTGATAGCACTAGAAGCCCCTTGACCCCTCCCTCCTACGTCATGTTTACCTCATGAAGTATGAGGGAGGAGGTAAACGCCTCAAGGGGGAAAGAGGAGTAGAACAATATTATTTATTTACATAAAAGATGGAGATGAAGCGCAAATCTTCAAATCAAATCTTCAAATCTTCAAATAATTAATCTTTAAATAATTAATCTTCAAACCCTTCAATCCTGTTCGCAATCAGAATCATTTCTAAAATTCTTTAATCTTTCCAA
>CAZEVV010000098.1:0-10435 GCA_964515675.1 uncultured Paludibacter sp.
CCTCATGAGGCAGGCCCAAAACGCGAAACCTATTCCCCTAATGCATCATCGTCATTTCGCCACAAATGCTTTTGGCCATTTTTAAACGTACTTGGTCGAGCTTCGTTTCTTGTCCGAGTAAAATCATTAGTTTTACCACTGTTGCTTCGGTTGTTGCGTCGAGACCGCTGATAACACCTGCGCTGAGTAGGTTTAAACTTGCTTGGTAGCGACCCATTTCAACCATGCCGGTTTTGCATTGACTGATATTGACAATGATAATGCCTCGGTCGACAGCCGCTTTTAGCTCGTCGCGAAACCAAGCATGACTCATGGCGTTGCCCGCACCATAGCTTTCGAGTACAACAGCTTTGAGGTTTTCGATGGCGAGAATGGCTTGCACCGTGTGTTGGTTGATACCCGGAAATATTTTTAGTATCACAATGCCAGTGTCGAACTTGGTATGTAGTTTTAGTTTGGCATCGGGCTCGGGATAGTGTATGTTCGAACGAAAGTATTTGATGTGTACGCCTGCTTTGGCCAAAGGTGGATAATTGTAGGAGTTGAATGCATTGAAATGCTCGGCATTCTTTTTTGTGGTGCGGTTGGCTCTGAACAAAGTGTCTTCGAAAAAAATGCATACTTCGGGCACTATAGCGCGTCCGTTTTCGGTAGCCGTAGCAATTTCGATCGAGGTGAGCAAGTTTTCTTTTGCATCGGAGCGTAACATGCCCACAGGCAATTGCGAGCCAGTGAAAATTACAGGTTTGCTCAAATTTTCGAGCATGAAACTGAGTGCCGAAGCACTATAGGCCATAGTGTCGGTGCCATGCAACACCACAAATCCATCGTAGTTGTTGTAATTACGCTTTATTTCTTTGGCAATTCGTATCCATAAATCCACATCAACGTCTGACGAGTCGATAAATGGCAAAAATGGCATGCATTCGATGCGCACGCCCGTTTGTTTCAGTTCGGGCAAAAACTCTTGCAAGCGATTGAAATCTACTGGGCGTAACGCGCCAGTGCTCGGATCTTCGGACATGCTTATGGTGCCGCCCGTAAATATCAATAATACAGATTTTTCTTTGTTTGCCATAAATTTAGTCAGAAATTTTACACAAAGATAGTTGTTAGTTGCAATAATTCATAACAAAATGTCAGAATTGTGATGACTTTTTTGTAAATTTATTAATTCATAATTAATTAAGCTACAAATATTATGGTTTGAAGTTTTTAAGCGGAAATTTATTGATATTTTTTGCTCGATTCAATTTTTAATATTGTGGTTTGCGCATATTTTCGTAATTTTGGACGCTTCGAGTTAAATAGAGCTAATTCTTTTAAGCATCATTATTGAAACTTGATATTGTTTTGAAAATTCAATTTTTATCGTTTCATGTTTTTTTAGGTCAATCATTCAAAAATATTAAAATAAGCACAATGTCGAAACTTAAAAATATTCCTCTTTACATGCAAATTCTCATAGCAATGCTCGTAGGTTTGCTCGTAGGTTATTTGTTTGTTGCCACAGGTCAACATGTTTTTGTGAGTCATTGGATAAAGCCTTGGGGTACCATTTTTATTAAATTGCTAAAACTAATAGCTGTACCTTTGGTGTTTGTGTCGTTGCTCAAAGGCATTATTGGCATGAAAGATATGTTGCGGCTTTCGCGTCTTGGACTCAAAACTATAAGTATGTACATTGCTACAACTATCATTGCTGTTAGTATAGGCATTGCGTCGGGATTAATAGTGAAGCCAGGTGCCATTTTTCCTGCCGATAAAACCGACGAATTGCAAGCTATGTATCAGGATAATGTAAAAAATTCGGCATCTACGGCCGAAGCCATGAAAAGTCGCACGGTGATGGATTTTGTGGTTGACATAGTACCCGAAAATATTTTTGCTGCCACAACCGACAATAGTAAAATGTTACAAATAATTTTCGTGGCATTGCTTTTTGGCATTGCACTACTTGCCATCGAGCCTGTGTATGCCAACAAAATTACACCAGCCATCGATGCCGTAAATCAGGCGCTGCTCAAAGTTATCGATTATATTATGGCTGTTGCGCCCATTGGTGTTTTGGCGCTTATGGCTGCGCTTGTGGTCGATTTTGATGGCGATAGCGGTATTTTTGTGGCACTTGGGGCTTATGCTTTAACCGTCATTTTTACGCTGCTTTTGCTTGTTGTTGTGCTTTATCCTTTAGCTTATAAGCTCTTCACGAAGCAAAATCCATTTCATTATCTCAAAAATATTTTCCCCATACAATTACTCGCTTTTTCAACGAGTTCGAGTGCTGCCACCTTGCCTTTCACCATGGAGCAAAGTCGTAAAAAGCTTGGCATCCCCGACGAAGTAAATTCTTTTGTTTATCCCGTAGGCGCTACCATCAATATGGACGGTACAAGTTGTTATCAAGCTATAAGCATATTGTTTATTGCACAAATCTTTGGCATCGAACTCAGCATGGCACAAATCATATCTGTAATTTTTCTCACCGTAATGGCTTCCATTGGCACACCAGGCATTCCGGGAGGCAGCATTGTGATGACAATTATGGTAATGAGCACAGTTGGCATTCCGGTCGAAGGCATGGCGCTCATCATTGGCATCGATCGCCCACTCGACATGCTACGAACCGTAGTGAATGTTACAGGAGATACTTTTGTGGCAAGTGTTTTAGACCGAAAAAAGGATCAGCTCCAAAGTGGTTTTAAAGAGCATGCGTAAAAAAGTGATTTTATGCGCGTTTGAAGGGTATGTAAACATGATGATTGGTATTCTTTGAGTCAGTTCGAAACGCTGTTTGATAAAGGATTTGTGTGTAGATGTTGAAGTGTGTAGTGTTTATATACAAAAATCTCCCGACAATACATTGATTGTCAGGAGATTCAGTTGCTTATGGTGACCGCGATAGGATTCAAACCTATAACCCCCACATCCGTAGTGTGGTACTCTATTCAGTTGAGCTACGCAGCCATTTCTGTTTTGCGAGTGCAAAGATAGGGCGTTTTTTTTAATCCTGCAATAGTTTTGCGAAATTATTTTACGATTAATTTTGTGTAGTGCATTAAATCTATTTATTTACAGAATGTTATATTCTGATTTTTTTTTGCTTTTATTTGTTTTATGTGTCGTAAAATATAACTTCTTTCATTACACAGCGTAGGTTAAGGCGTACGATGAATCGAAAATATGCTGTTTAATGCATTTATGCGCAGTTTTCGTAGTGCGAACTTTGCAGCAATTGAATTTCTATAGCAAATACTATTTACTATTTTTTTTCGCATTTGCTATTGCGGCAACCGATAATTATATCTACTTTTGCACCCGAAAGGAATTCGGCTCGCTTCCAGGGCTGTTTTTCTTTCTTTTTTGTTAAAACGATTTTTTTTGTACACACACTAAACATTTTCGTTATCTACTTGTTTAAATGCTCGACATAGCTTGCCACACGTAAGTTTTGTCATGCTTCAATAAATATTTGTAATTGGGGTGCCTTAATACAACGGGCTGAGATCATACCCTTTGAACCTGCGCGGATAATGCCGCATAGGGATGAAGATTATCCATCAGCTTTTTTATATTGTGAACACCCTTTTTGTAATTATTTATTTTTTTGAAATAATTTAATTGCGCATTGTGATATACTGTCATGTTTGACGGCTGTGTTTTTTATGCGTAAAATGTTTTATTAATTTAAATATATATCTTTATTTGGGTTGCCTTAATACAATGGGCTGAGATCATACCCTTTGAACCTGCACGGGTAATGCCGCGGAGGGAATAAGCAATCTGTCTTCCGTACCTTTTTGGCTCTCACAACATTATTAAAATTTTATTATTATTGTTATGAGAAAAATGATTTTTGCAGCCATTGCGCTGTTGGTTTCAATGTTGTCGTTTGCACAACAGGATGTTAAACTAAAAATTGTCGACGAAAATAATCAAGCATTACAAGGTGCTTCTGTGGTTCGACTTTCGACCCGTGAGGGAAAAATTACCGACAAATTGGGCATTGTCGTTTTTAGTGTGAGCCCTGGCGCATCGCCAACTTTCGAAATTTCATTCCTAGGTTATAAAACAACGCAGGTAAGTGCCACTGTTGGACAAAAAACGGTGAAGCTTGAACCTTCAAGTATTTCGATAAACGAAATTACTGTTACTTCGTTACGCGCCAACGAGCGATCGGCAGTCACTTATAGCAATGTGTCGCGCGATGAAATTGATAAGCGCAATCTTGGGCAAGACATACCTTACTTGTTGTCGTTAACGCCTTCGTTTGTTGCTACATCGGATGCTGGTACGGGCATTGGTTATACTGGTTTTCGCATTCGCGGAACGGATGCCAATAGGGTAAATATCACTGTGAACAATGTGCCACTCAACGATGCCGAATCGCACGGGACATTTTTTGTGAATATGCCCGATTTTGCGTCTTCGCTTTCGTCGGTACAAATACAACGTGGTGTGGGTACTTCGAGCAATGGTGCGGCGGCTTTTGGTGCAAGTATTAATATGCAAACCGAAACGCTTAACAAAGATCCCTACGCATCTATTTCTACAACTTTGGGCTCGTTTGGTACCAACAAAAATACTTTGCGTATTGGTAGCGGCTTACTCGAAAATGGCTTTGCTTTCGATGCTCGTTTGTCGAACATTGTATCTGATGGTTATATCGACCGTGCTTCGGTGGATATGAAGTCGTACTATTTTTCGGGTGGCTACCACAGTGCCAATAACGTTGTGAAATTTTTAACTTTTGGTGGTAACGAAAAAACTTATCAAGCATGGAATGGCGTGGATGCCGACTCGTTATCGACCAATCGTACATACAACGAAATTGGGAAATACACCGACAATGAAGGGAAAACGCAATTCTACGACAATCAAACCGACAATTACAGTCAGCGACATTATCATTTGAATTGGATTTCTACTTTTAATAACAAGCTTTCGCTCAACACTACGGCACATCTTACGCGTGGCATTGGTTATTACGAAGATTACAAAGAGGATCGAAAATACAACGAATATTTGCTTACGCCACCTGTTGTGAATGGTGCTGCGCTTAAACGCACCGACCTTGTACGCCAAAAATGGCTCGACAACTATTTTTATGGCATTGTGGCTGCATTGAACTACAATACTGATAGGACGGCCATGAGCATTGGTGGTGCGGCCAACCGATATGATGGCGACCATTATGGGAAAGTGATTTGGGTGCGCAATGCATTAAATTTGGACAAAAGCAAAGATTGGTATCGAAATACTGGTATAAAGGATGATGCTAATATCTATGCAAAAATAAATTCGGAAGTTTTCGATAATTTGTTTTTGTCAGCCGATTTACAATATCGTTACATACATTATACAGCCACAGGCGATTATGATAGGTTCGATAAATCGACACAAAAAATGAGATTGCTCAATCTGGACGAAACTTTTCATTTTTTGAATCCTAAGTTGGGATTGAATTATAAAATTGCAACAGGTCAAAACCTATATGCTTCATTTTCGATAGCCAACCGCGAGCCTAATAGAAATAATTATACCGATGCGGGCGAAAACGAACACCCAACTTTCGAAACGCTTTATAATGGAGAGTTGGGCTACAAATATCAGTCAGAAAATCTATCGTTTGGTGCTAATGCTTATTATATGCATTACGACAATCAGTTGATTCTCACAGGTAAAATTAGCGAGATTGGCGAAATGCTTACCACCAATATCAAGGATAGTTATCGTGCAGGTATTGAGTTGAGTGCGGCAGTGAAACCCATCAGTTGGTTGCGTTGGGACGTGAATGCTACATTTAGTACAAATAAAATTAAAAATTTTGTGGAACAAGATGTTGATGTGTATGATGCCGATTGGAACTGGATTGACTCGCAAAGTACTTCGCTTGGCACAACCGACATAGCTTACTCGCCCAATGTTGTGGCCAATAGTATAATTACAACAAACTTCGATCGCATTGAACTTGCATTGTTCTCGAGCTATGTGGGCAAACAATATTTCGACAATACATCAAACAACGATCGTTCGATTGCTGCTTATTTTGTTAACAATTTTAGTGCAAAGTACACGCAGCCACTCAATAAATTAAAATCATTGGACATTCAATTGATGCTAAACAATATTTTCAATGCCCAATATTCGACCAACGCATATACTTGGTATAGTTATGTGCTCGATGGAAAACGTATAAACGAAAAACGCTATTTTCCACAAGCGGGCATACACTTTATGGCATCGGCAACACTAAATTTTTAATGCCGAAGGTTTGGCTGTAATTTTTATTGATAGTTTTGTATAAAAAAAACTCCTGCAAAAGTCAGATTTTGCAGGAGTTTTTGATTATATAGTATGCTCTAAAATATCAACAAAAAGTAAAAAGAGCTGCATGTTTTTTATCATGTATTCATTTCCTCATTCTGTTTTTTACTAATATGCACCTAAAAAGCAGTTTAAATAATTGCATCTTTCAAATATACTAAATTGTTTCAAACAACTGATTGTGTTTTCATTCATTCGTTAAATAGCACTGATCAGTCATACTTCAATAAATTTCGTAGTTAGCATATTACTAACTCCTCCTTTAGGGGGGTAGGGGGGCTGAGTAATTCCATTTACTGCGGCTTACTTTTGCCCGACATTTTAACGATGTCGAGTCGCAATACGCCAGTTTCGTGCATGTAGTTGGCAGCAAAAGCTATGCCTTTTTCTACATGCATTGGCGAGTATTTCTCGAGCAACAAACGCATGGCTTGCATACGCTCCGCTTCATCGGTTACAACAAATGCTTTGGCTTGTAGTACTATACTTTCGAAAATGCTGGTGAATTTTTCGGATTGAACACTAGTAGCCCCCACAATGGAGCAGCAAACGTGATTATTGTAATTTATACAACTCAATTTCTTCCCTGTTTTAGCACCATGCAAATACACCGAAGTATTGCCATCAAACGCAAAACTAATGGGCACGGCATAAGGCATGCCATCGGCATCAATCATCGAAAGCGTTGCATACTCGGCAGTTCGCAACAACTGTAAAGCTTTGTCTTCGCTCAAAACTCTGTCTTGGCGCAGCATATCATCATTGTTATAATACAACATTAAAATATTTGCTATTTATATATTTAGTTCATGCATAGGAGATTGACCTACAAATCTCTCCAATGTAATTGTTGTTGACCTAGCACATTTAGAGAAAAAAAAGCGCAGATAGATGCAATGTTCTATCTGCGCTTTATCGATATATTTAGCTTTTAAAGCTTCATGCTTCCGAATTATGCTTCAGCGCTATCTTCTTTTTTAGCTTCTTCTTTTTTAGCCATTTTTGCAGCAGCAGCTTCAACCATTTGCTCTTTCAAGTCAACCAATGATTGTAAGTCGCCCAAAGTTGTTTTCTCGATCGAAGGTGTTGCAGCTACAGGAGCTTCTTCTTTCTTGTTCGATTTTTTGGCTGCTTTTTTTACTGTTGGTGCATCGCCTTCAGCTGCTGACTCACCTCTTTCGGCGCGTTTAGCATCTTCGTGAATGCGGCTGTGCGATACAATGATACGTTTTGCATCTTTGTTGAACTCGATAACTTTGAACGAAAGTTTCTCGTCAACTTGTGCTTGTGCACCATCTTCTTTGATAAGGTGTTTTGGAGTTGCAAAACCTTCAACGCCATATGGCAACGAAATTACTGCTCCTTTTTCCATCATCTCAACAATAATACCATCGTGAATGCTGTCAACTACAAACATTGTTTCAAGAACATCCCATGGGTTTTCTTCCAATTGTTTGTGACCTAAGCTCAAACGACGATTCGATTTGTCGATTTCCAATACTTGTACTTCAATTTCGGCACCAATTTGAGTAAATTCAGAAGGGTGTTTTACTTTTTTAGTCCACGACAAGTCAGAGATGTGAATCAAACCATCAACGCCTTCTTCTATTTCAACAAAAACACCAAAGTTAGTGAAGTTGCGTACTTTTGCAGTGTGTTGGCTAGCAATTGGGTAACGCTCTTCGATGCTATCCCATGGGTCAGCTTTCAATTGTTTTACACCCAACGACATTTTGCGCTCTTCGCGGTCCAATGTAAGGATAACTGTTTCGATTTCGTCGCCTACTTTCAAGAAATCTTGTGCAGAGCGCAAGTGTTGCGACCAGCTCATTTCCGAAACGTGAATCAAACCTTCAACACCAGGAGCAATTTCAACAAATGCACCATAGTCGGCCATAACCACTACTTTACCTTTTACTTTATCGCCAACTTTAAGTTCAGCATCTAATGCATCCCATGGGTGAGCGCTCAATTGTTTCAAACCAAGAGCGATACGTTTTTTCTCATCATCGAAGTCGAGGATTACAACGTTCAATTTTTGATCCAATTCAACAATTTCTTCTGGGTGCGACACGCGACCCCACGAAAGGTCGGTGATGTGGATAAGACCATCTACGCCACCAAGGTCGATAAACACACCGTATGAAGTGATGTTTTTAACCGTACCTTCCAATACTTGGCCTTTTTGAAGGCGACCAATGATTTCTTTTTTCTGACTTTCGAGTTCTGCTTCGATAAGTGCTTTGTGCGATACAACAACGTTTTTGAATTCGTTGTTAATTTTCACAACTTTGAATTCCATTGTTTTGTTCACGAATACATCGTAGTCGCGAATTGGTTTCACGTCGATTTGCGATCCTGGCAAGAATGCTTCGATACCGAACACATCAACGATCATACCACCTTTTGTGCGGCATTTTACGAAACCTTTAACAATTTCTTGCGATTCAAGAGCTGCATTAACACGATCCCATGAGCGTGTTGCACGCGCTTGTTTATGTGAAAGTAATAATTGTCCTTTTTTGTCTTCTTGGCTTTCGATATATACTTCTACTTTGTCGCCGATAGCAAGCTCGGGATTGTAGCGGAATTCGCTCATTGGCACGATACCGTCCGATTTGTATCCAACGTTAACCACAACTTCGCGTTTGTTAATCGAAATAACAGTTCCTTCAACCACTTCTTTGTCTTTGATAGCATTCAAAGTGTTGTCGTAAATGTTTTGAAGTTCTTCTTTTTCTTTCGAAGTAAGGGTTTCACCTTTTTCGTAAGCATCCCAGTCAAATTCGCCTTCTTGTACTGCTACAACAGGTTCGAATTTCTTTTTCGAAGGTGCTTCTTCAATTACTTCTACTACAGTTTCGGCTACAGGTGCTTCTTCTACTTTTGTTTCAACAGCTTCAACTACTGGAGTTTCTTCTGTTTGTGTTGCTTCTACAGTTGGAACTACTTCCTCTGCATTAATTTTGTTTTCTTCCATTACTGAAAAAATTGTTTTCTTTGTACCAATAAATTGCCGTTTTTTGCATGCAACTTATTAGAGGGTTTGACATTATGTTAACTTTAAAAAATACGGGCGCAAAGATACGATAAATCTTTTATATAACAATGAGTTATAGCTTTTTTTAATAGAAATATTTTTAGCACATCTACTGCCTTGGCCGAAACCATATCTAAAAATGAAAAATGAAAAATGTCCAGCTAACTGTATGGCCATTCTTCATTCTTCATCAATTTCGATTATATTGAAAAACATATAAAGTGCTGTCCCAATCATACATTTTTAAATCTCTTACTTTTCTGTGGGGGTTGGGGGAATTTTGGGCGTGCCCCTACGGGTCGGGCTTTCGGCACGGCATCCACAAAGCCACCGCCTGCTAGCGCGGATTTGCAATCCGTGCTACCTTTCAGGGCACGTAATGCAAATCCGCACCAGCTGCGGTGGCTTTGTGGCTGACGGAGAGTGCCTCTATCCCTCACGCATCGCTACTTGAAGCAGCACTGCGTTGGATTATGAAAAATGAAAATTGAAGAATGAAAAATGAAGAATGAAAAATGAAGAATGCTCCGAAAGTTTATTTGTTGAATTGAAATATGTAAAAAACTCATAACTCATAACTCATAACTCATAATTCAGAACTCGAAACCCGAAACCCGAAATCCGTAACCTCCCTCGTACCTCATGTTTACCTCATGAAGTATGAGGGAGGAGGCAAGCTCAAAACTCAACTTCTTTTTTCGAGCAAAACTACATTTTCAACATGATGGGTGTGTGGGAACATATCTACTGCCTGAATGGCTGATACTTTGTATTGTGCATCGAGCATACTCAAGTCGCGGGCTTGTGTTGCTGGGTTACAACTTACGTACACAATGCGCTGTGGCGATGCAAAAAGTATAGCGTCAATCACATCGTCGTGCATACCTGCACGTGGTGGGTCGGTAATGATCACATCGGGTTTACCATGCTGTTCGATAAATGCTTGGTTCAGAATGTCTTTCATGTCGCCAGCGTAAAACAAAGTATTCTCGATATTGTTGATTTGTGAATTTACTTTTGCATCTTCAATGGCTTCGGGTACATACTCAATACCAATTACTTGGCGAG
>CAZEVV010000099.1:0-5239 GCA_964515675.1 uncultured Paludibacter sp.
CTCACTCACAGCCATCTCAACCCCACCAATAACCTCTTTTTTACCCAATTTGCTTTTTTTTTGACCTTCGAATTGTGGCTCTTGTACTTTAATCGAAATTACAGCCGTAAGCCCCTCGCGGAAGTCATCGCCACTAATTTCAATTTTTAGTTTCTCGAGCATCTTACTGTCTTCGGCGTACTTTTTAAGCGTACGCGTCAATCCGCGACGAAAACCAGCAAGGTGCGTTCCACCTTCGATGGTATTAATATTATTAACGTACGAATGTATGTTTTCATTGTACGATGTATTATATGTCATTGCAATTTCGACAGGAATACCATTTTTTTCGGTAATGATATGTATTACATTGTCGATGAGTTTTTCGCGTGCTTCGTCGATATATTCAACAAATTCCTTCAATCCTTCAACCGAATGAAAAGTTTCAGCTTTAAATGCACCATCTTCTAATGTTACACGTTTATCGGTAAGTGTAAGTGTAATACCTGCATTTAAATAAGCCAATTCGCGCAAACGATTGGCCAAAATATCATATTTGTAAACCACTTCGGTAAAAATACTTGCATCGGGTTTAAATGTAACCAATGTACCCGTTGATGTTGAAGTACCAATTTCTTTCACAGGAAATTTTGGTGCGCCACATTCAAATTCTTGCATGTAAAGCTTGCCATTACGCGAAACTTCGACATGTAAAAGTGTAGATAGTGCATTCACACACGATACCCCTACTCCATGCAAACCACCCGATACTTTATAGCTATCTTTATCGAACTTACCACCAGCATGTAGCACTGTCATAACTACTTCGAGTGCCGAACGACCTTCTTTTTCGTGAATATCAACAGGAATACCTCGACCATTATCGACAACTGTAATTGAATTGTCTTCGTTTATTGAAACGTGTATTGTATCACAATGTCCAGCTAAAGCCTCATCTATCGAGTTATCAACAACTTCGTAAACCAAATGGTGCAATCCTTTTATGCCAATATCGCCAATATACATAGCAGGACGCTTACGTACTGCTTCTAATCCTTCGAGAACTTGAATGCTACTTGCGCCATAATTGGCGCTTGCTACCGCTTTTTCTTCTTCACTCATTTTATAGTAATCTTATAAATTTCAGTAAGTTATGTTGTTTGCTTTCGTAATTCAAAAATATTATTTTTTAAATTGAAAAAAACATACAAATATACAAAAAAAAATGAAGTAAACGAATAGTGTGTGGATTTTTTTTGAATCGTTTTTGATATTCCATTTTTATTGTGATTTTGCTGCCTGGCATTTGTTGCAAAACGAATGTTGAAAGGCAATTTTTGTAATAATAATTCTAACAACTATACCATCAAACTCTAGTCTCATAAAACAGGGATTGAGAATTTGTCGTCAACACACAACAGCAACTAAGCATTGTATTCGTTTGATTAACTTGATGTTTTGAATATTTTGAAATATGTGTTGGATATTTGTTAATAAATATTGCTATAATAATCGACGATATGCAACAATGAGCCATAGGATTTACAGAAGTAGCACTGCATAACACGAAACCTCCTTCGTACCTCAGGGTTAAGAAACATAAAACACAAAATAATTTACATATTTTCTGTCAATGCCATTTTGTAGGTTTCGATGGCACGATTGCGTGCAAAAGCATGTTCTACGATGGGTTGTGTGTAGTTGAAAGTTTCGATCTCGGGCACCCATTTTTTTATGTATTTCGCCTGTGGGTCGAATTTTCGGGCTTGTTCGCTAGGGTTGAAAACTCTAAAATACGGGGCGGCATCGCAGCCACAACCTGCAGCCCATTGCCAGTTGCCATTGTTGGCCGAGAGTTCGTAATCGTTGAGTTTCGAGGCAAAATATGCTTCGCCCCAACGCCAATCGATAAGCAAATGTTTGCACAAAAAACTTGCAACCACCATGCGTACACGATTGTGCAACCAACCTGTGGCATTCAGTTGACGCATACCAGCATCAACCATGGGATAGCCTGTTTTGCCTTCGCACCACAATTTAAACTCGGCTTCGTTGTTACGCCAAACAATATTGTCGTACTGCGTTTTAAACGATTGGTTTACAACTTTGGGATAATGAAAAAGAATAGCCATAAAAAATTCGCGCCAAATGAGTTCGTTCAAAAATGTTTCGTTCAAATGTTTCACTTTCGAGGCCAACCTACGAATGCTGATGGTGCCAAAACGCAAATGTATGCCTAAGTTGGTGGTAGCAGCGAGTGCCGGAAAGTCACGAAACTGATCATATTTTGCAATAATTTCTTCGTCGATATTGGGAGTTTTATAAATCATATCTGTTTTCTGGAAACCAATATCTGACAGCTCAAGCTTAACCTCCTGCTTTAACTTATATATATTATCTAATTTATTTTTTGAATAATATGTTTTTAAGCAAACTTCGTTAAACTGTGATTTCCAAACTTTGGAGTAAGGTGTAAAGATACTATAAGGCGTGCCATCGTTTTTTAAAACTTCGTGCGCTTCGAAAATTACCTGATCTTTATACAAGTAAAATTCAGCATTGTTTTGGACCAACAAATTGGCCACTGAATTGTCGCGTTCCTTGGCATATGGCTCGTAGTCGCGATTGGCATAAACAGCTTTGATGCGGTAGTTTTTGAGCAAATGGCTAAAAATATCGAGCACATTGCCATGCTGAATAAGAATTTCGGTATCATATTTTGCCAATTGTTGATTGATATTCATCAATGCTTGATAAATAAAATCGACGCGCCTATCGGCTTTATCGTCGAGCTGTGCAAGTATTTGCTGATCGAAAATAAATAGCGGCAACACAGGATATTCGGCACTTAAAGCATGAAAAAGTGCTGCATTGTCGGTCAATCGCAAATCGCGACGAAACCAAAAAATTACAATTTCGTTAACCATAATGTGAGAAATTTCAATTATTTTTGCCTAATTCAATAAATACAATTCAATTTATGATACAATACAGTTTTGTTGACACAAATGTAGCGTTTGAAATTCCTGAAAAAATGGACTATTGCGAACACAACACTTGTTTTGGGAAATGTTTTTTTGCCTGGAACAAAAACAAAGTTTATGCTGTAATTTTTGCTGAAAATGAATTGATGGCTAAGCTCGAATTTATTACAATGTACAGCACAACAACATTTACTTTAAACAACGAAAAAGCACAAATGTTGCTCGAAAAAACAAAAACGGGCGATTATATTTTTCAAATTACAGCCAATGCTTTTAGTATTAAAACACTAAAAGCATTATTGATAACAAAAAACGGACAAACCACCACTTATAAACAAATTGCAGAAGCCACAGGCTCGAACAAAGCCTACCGAGCCGTAGGAACAGCCGTTGGCAATAACCGAATAGCATGGTTTTTGCCTTGCCATAGAGTAATTCGCAGCGATAGAAAAATTGGCGATTACCGATGGGGAAAGGATTTGAAAGAAAAAATGTTGCAGTGGGAGAAAGATAATCCTGAGGGAGATTATTTTGGGGTGTTTATTTGATAATGGAATTATATAAAAAGCTTGATGAAGCATTAAATTGAATTTTTAACAATATAGAATGATATCTTTTATCTTATAAAAATTGCTTTTCTATTAAATATGACACTACAAAATCAGGATTTGCATTGAAAACTAAGCATTCATAAGCATGTTTTTAATATTGAATCAATAAAGATATTGAGTAAAACTACATGTATTAAATACAGAAAATAGCGTAAAATGGTATCGACTTCACATTGTTTTCGAAACCAAAATTCTTTTTGGATATTCGGATTGCGTAGGGACAATTGTACTTTTTAAGAAACATATTCATGCTAACCGATTTTGTTCGATTTCCTTTTTTTACTTCAACAGGAATAACCTGCCCATCAATTTGTATAACAAAATCAAGTTCGGCCGTATTTTCATTTTTCCAGTAAAACAAGGGGTATCCTGCTGCAATAAGTGCCTGTGCAACATAGTTTTCGCTCAAAGCTCCAAGAAAGCCATTATCTTCTTCGACAGTTGAAAGTATTGTTTGTTGCGCCATGCCCGACTTTGCAGTAAGTAAACCCACATCACTCATATAAAGTTTAAAGTCCGACAAATCGGCATAAACCGAAATCGGCATATATCCATGTTCTACTTTCTGACATTTAAGCACAACACCTGCAAAGTGCAACCACTCAATCGACTCCCCAAAAATTGTAGCAGTGCCACCTCGTTGAACCACTTTATATTGGAATTTTTTATTTTCTTTGGCCAATTGAACAGGCACTGAATTGTAGCATGCCCTAATTTTCACACTCGTTGCAGCTGTAGCATATTTTGCCATATCAGCAATATATTCATTCTGAATTCGCTCTTGAATTTCAGTTGCTACAATAAGGCTTTTAGTTTGCGTAAATTCGGCAACAACCGCTGGCATACCTCCAACTATCAAGTATTGTTTATAGTACTCAAGCGCTTTATTGTGTAAAATTTCTGGTAATTTTAAATCAGAAGCACAATGAGTACGAATGTCATTTATCAACAATTCTTCATTTAAGGCAGTCAAAAACTCTTCGAAATCCATTGGAAGTAATTGAATTTCATCAACTTTGCCTACCGGAAACGAATAATTTTCGCGATTGACTGCAACTCCAAGCAAACTTCCCGCACAAACAATATAGTATTGTGGTGCTTCTTCACAAAAAGTCTTTAAGGCTGTCAATGCCCTTGGGCATGCCTGAATTTCGTCCAACACAAGCAAGGTTTCTGCGGGAATAATGCGCTGACCCGAAGCTGTTTCGAGATATTGAATAATGCGTAAGGGTTGAATATCTGTTTCAAAATAAGAATTAACAGCCAAATTTGTTTCCAAATTGAAATATACGGTATTTTTGAAATACATTTCACCAAATTCTTTTATGAGATATGTTTTTCCCACCTGACGAGCACCATTAATGATAAGAGGCATTCTACCGCTCTTCATTTTCCAGTCTACTAATTGTTTTAATGCTTTTCTTTTCATTGCTGTGAATTCTTAATTAAGGCACAAATATAATCAAAGTGTGGGAAAAAATCAAAATATTTTGATTTTTTCCCACACTTTAATCAAAACTGAAAATTTCGACCATAAAAAAAGCAGACATTTGCAGTCTGCTTTTTTTAAAAATTTTCTATTTCTTCAAGGCCGCAATACCTTCTTGTAGCGAAGCAATTTTGCTTTCGGCATCGGCTTTCTTTTTGCGTTCGGCTTCAACAACT
>CAZEVV010000099.1:5249-10350 GCA_964515675.1 uncultured Paludibacter sp.
GGTTTTGCGTTGGCTACAAAGCGCTCGTTACCAAGCTTTTTCATTACCGATTCGATAAAACCTTCGAAGTAAACTATTTCAGCTTCCATTTTGGCAATTTCTTCTTCGGCATTAATCAAACTTCCCATAGGAATTGCAAATTCGGTTGTACCCACCAGGAATGATGAAAAGCCCCCGAAATCCCCCGCAAGGGAACTTTGTTTGCTTTGTGAAACAATATTTATATTTTCTAAATTGCAAATTTTAATTATTACCTCAATAAAACTGGAAGCGTATTCGCCATTAATTATTAAACTAAGTTTTTCTTTTTGAGGAATGTTTTTCTGCAAACGAACTGTGCGTATTCCAGCAATAATCTCTTTTGTTTTTTCAAATTCACTGATAATTTCAGCGTCTTGTTCTCCCCTTGAGGGGGAGCTAGAGGGGGCTTTACTCACCATAATACTTTCACCCTCTTTGCGCTCTTCTAAGGCTTGCCAAAGTTCCTCGGTAATGAATGGCATAAACGGATGCAATACTTTCAACAACGAATCGAAAAAGCCTAATGTTGCATTATAAGTTGTGCGATCGATGGGTTTTTGGTATGCTGGCTTAGCCATTTCGAGATACCACGACGAAAACTCGTCCCAAAACAATTTATAAACTGCCATTAGAGCTTCGGACAAACGATATTTCGAGAACAAATCGTCGATTTCGAGCAATGTTTTGTTCAATTGTGCATCGAACCATTTCACAGCCATGCGAGCCGATTCGGGCTGTTCAATATCAGCTACCTCCCACCCTTTTACAAGGCGGAATGCATTCCAAATTTTATTGTTGAAATTACGGCCTTGCTCGCAAAGACTGTCGTCGTAAGGCAAATCGTTTCCGGCAGGCGAAGTGAGTAACATTCCTAAACGCACTGCATCGGCACCATATTGCGCAATCAAATCGAGCGGGTCGGGTGAATTGCCGAGCGATTTCGACATTTTGCGACCAATTTTATCGCGCACAATGCCAGTAAGATATACATTTTTGAAAGGCATTTTGCCTTCGTATTCGTAACCTGCAATAATCATACGCGCCACCCAGAAAAACAAAATCTCAGGAGCAGTTACCAAATCGTTGGTTGGATAATAATATTTTATTTCTTCGTTTTCGGGATTGTTGATACCATCGAAAACCGAAATAGGCCACAACCACGACGAAAACCATGTATCTAAACAATCTTCATCTTGACGTAAATCGTCGATTGACAATGGATAATTGACAATGGCCAATGCTTTTTGGTAAGCTTCGTCTTTTGATAAAGCCACTACGAAACCACCCTGCGGGAGGAAATAAGCAGGAATACGATGTCCCCACCAAAGCTGACGCGAAATACACCAATCCTTTACATTTTCCATCCAGTGACGGTAGGTATTTTTGAATTTAGCAGGATAAAGCTGAATGTCGTCGCTCATAACTGCATCAAGTGCAGGTTTTGCCAAATCTTCCATTTTCAAGAACCATTGCATCGAAAGCTTGGGTTCGATTACCACATCAGTACGTTCCGAGTAGCCCACTTTGTTGGTATAAGCTTCGGTTCTTTCGAGCAAACCAGCCGTTTCCAAGTCTTTTTCAATTTGCTTGCGCACATCAAAACGGTCCATGCCTTCGTACATTGCTGCATTTTCGTTGAGCGTGCCATTATCATTGAAAATATCAATAGATGGCAAATTAAATTTTTCGCCCAATACATAGTCATTCACATCATGTGCAGGTGTAACCTTAAGACATCCTGTACCAAATTCAATATCTACGTACTCGTCTTCGATAATTGGAATTTCGCGTTCGATGAAAGGAACAAAACATTTACGGCCTTTAAGGTGAAGTGTTTTTGGGTTATTTGGATTTATACAAATGGCAACGTCACCAAAAATTGTTTCAGGACGAGTAGTTGCCACAATAAGGTACTCATCACCCCCTTGAGGAGCTTGTGGGGTTAATTTGTATTTGACATAATAAAGCTTGCCATTTACCTCTTTGTGAATCACTTCTTCGTCGCTCAGTGCTGTAAGCGCCTTAGGATCCCAGTTAACCATACGAACACCGCGGTAAATAAGGCCTTTTTCGTATAAATCGCTAAAAACTTTCAACACACTTTCGGAGCGTGGCTCGTCCATTGTAAAAGCCGTACGATCCCAATCGCACGAAGCACCAAGTTTTTTAAGCTGTTCGAGAATAATACCACCGTGCTTGTGTGTCCAGTCCCAAGCATGATTTAAAAATTCGTCACGACTAAGGTCTGATTTTTTCACACCTTCGGCCGCCAATTTAGCCACAACTTTGGCTTCGGTAGCAATTGAAGCGTGGTCGGTACCAGGAACCCAGCAAGCATTTTTGCCTAGCATACGTGCTCGACGCACCAACACATCCTGAATGGTATTGTTGAGCATATGCCCCATGTGCAAAACACCCGTAACATTTGGTGGTGGAATAACTATGGTATAAGGTTCGCGTTCGTCAGGCGTCGATTTAAAGAAGCCTTTTTCCAACCAATACTGATACCATTTCGACTCTATGTCGTTGGGGTTATACTTACTTGCAAGTTCCATTTTCTACTATATAAAGATGAATGTATATTAATAAATTCTGATTCAATATTTATTTTGATGATATAAAATGTGCCATCATAATCAATAGAATAATCAGGACTATACATTATATATATATCAAAATAAAAATCGGCTGCAAAGATAATTAAAAAAAACTTTTCACACAAAGCATATAAAATTGATATTTGATATGACCACAAATGAAATATCTGAAACAAATTCTAAGTTGTATTATATCAGTATAAGTATTTTTTTAATTGCTTACAAACAAAAATATTATAGATACACTGATTTCGAACCGAACATTTTGATAGTATAATATTAATATAGATAGCATTTTCATAGTATTTTCAATATTATTGCTATTAAAATATTTTATATTTCGATATTTTATGAACATTGCGAACATTGCAGTCTTACACTTTATGTCGAATTTGCTAAATATTATATCAAGTTCAAGCAAAAACACTACAAATAATTACAAAATAAAAGCAGTGTCGTTTTCAAAATTCATATAATATCATTTTGTCAGCTATTTAAATAAAAATCTATATTTTTGTAATCGAAATAAGGTTATTCATATACATTATTATATTATGAAGTTACTTTTAAATTAAATTTATTTTCGCTGATATATAGTTATAAAAGCATGTGATTTTAGTTTTCAATCCTTATTTTTGCATGAATATTCGATTTTTGAATGAATATAAGAAATTACAGTATAAAATTCTGTGATACAAAGTGCACGGTATATTTCATAATCTATCGTGTGTTTTTTTAGTTTTATTGTTTCGGGCAGACTACTTCGGGATGAAATAGTCTGTCTTTTTTTTACATTATATCACTATTATAAGCTATTTATTTATCATAATGATAGTATTATTGAGCATTGCACATATAAATATAGCTCAAAATACATATTTTATAATCATAATATCAAAATGAATTTTTGATATAAATCAAAATTTTAAGAAAGTGCAAAAAAACTAAAAGTTTTAAATTGAAACATTTTTAATAAATCTAACTACAAAACAGAACAATTAAACGCAATAAAGTGTAAATTTAAAACTTTGTCAATTTTTATCCATATATTAAATTATTATCGAAAAATAGTTGTAACATTTTATTTATTTTTGCATACGAAATACACACAAAAAGTATTTTAATTCATTGTTTAAAAAAACAAAAGCAACAAAACAACTAAAAAACATTATAATTATGTCATCAGTATTAAGATTCAAAGCAGTAGAAGAGGCTTTTAAGAAAAAAGCCGTTCAAGTAATCAGCCCTGAAGGACCAACATCGAAAAATTACGGTAAGTATATTTTCTCGAAACAGGCCATGGCACAGTATTTATCGAAAGACACAATGAAAAAAGTGCAAAATGCTGTAGAAAAAGGAATGACTCTTGATCGCGACATAGCCGACCACGTAGCAGCTGGTATGAAACGTTGGGCAATGGAGTTGGGTGCAACGCATTACACACACTGGTTTCAACCATTAACAGATGGTACAGCCGAAAAACACGACTCATTTATCGATTATGCAGGCGCTCCAGGCGAGGCAGTAATTGAAGAGTTTACAGGTAAACTTTTGGCACAAGCCGAGCCCGATGCATCATCATTCCCTAATGGCGGTATTCGTAGCACTTTCGAAGCACGTGGTTACACTGCTTGGGATCCTTCGTCGCCTGCTTTTGTGGTTGATGACACATTATGTATTCCTACAATTTTTATTTCGTACACAGGTGAATCGCTCGACTATAAAGCTCCGCTTTTGAAAGCTTTAACTAGTGTAAACAAAGCTGCTACAGCTGTATGTCAGCTTTTCGACCCAAATGTAAAGAAAGTATTTGCTTATTTAGGTTGGGAACAAGAATATTTCTTGGTTGACGAAGGCTTGTATGCTACACGTCCCGATTTAATGATGACCGGTCGTACTTTGTTAGGACATGAATCGGCAAAAAACCAACAAATGGAAGATCACTATTTTGGTGCAGTTCCTAGCCGTGTTGCTGCTTTCATGAAAGATCTTGAATTTGAAGCATATAAATATGGCATTCCATTAAAAACTCGTCACAACGAAGTTGCCCCTAACCAATTTGAGTTAGCTCCAATATTTGGTGAGTGTAACTTGGCTGTTGACCAAAACTTATTGGTAATGTCGATTATGAAAAAAGTTTCTCGTCGTCATGGTTTCCGCTTGTTGTTGCACGAAAAACCATTTGCAGGTGTAAACGGTTCGGGTAAACACAATAACTGGTCGTTGGGAACAGATACAGGTGTAGGACTTTTCACACCAGGAAAAACGCCACAAGAAAACTTGCAATTTGTAACATATCTTGTAAACACATTGATGGCGGTTTATAAAAACAATGCATTGTTGAAAGCTTCGATTATGACAGCGCAAAATGCACACCGCTTGGGCGCTAACGAAGCACCTCCAGCAATTGTTTCGGCTTTCCTTGGTTCGGACTTAACAGTTGTGCTCGACAAAATTGAGAACAGCGAAGCCGAAGAAGATAT
>CAZEVV010000100.1:0-10296 GCA_964515675.1 uncultured Paludibacter sp.
TTAATATTTGTAATCGCGTGATTGTCGACTTAATGATTGATTGAACTTTGTATGCATAAAGTATTTTTATGATTTGTTTGAGCAATTATGCAGGCGTTTTAATGAAAAAATGTTGTATTTTTGCTAATTGAATTATAATTAAAATAAAAATGGAGAAGAAAATTCAAAGTAAAGATTTTCGTAGAAAAATATCCCTCTGGTTTTGGTCGTTGTTTGGAGTTGGTATATTCTCTATTGTGCTCATATTTATATTCATTGTTAATGGTTGGATTGGTTATTTACCGCCTGTTGATGAATTGCATAACCCTATAAATAAATATGCAACTGAGATTTACAGTTCAGATCTCGAGTTGTTAGGTCGGTATTCGAGAAGTACCGAAAATCGTGTAAAAACCGATTATAAAGACATTTCGCCCTATGTAGTAAATGCGCTTATAGCCACCGAAGATGTGCGTTTTCACAAACATTCGGGTATCGATGGTCGTGCACTTACGCGAGCAGTAGTGCTTACAGGTATACTGCGTCGCAAAAGTTCGGGTGGTGGTAGTACACTAACCCAACAATTGGCCAAGCAATTGTACTCGCCAAGTGCAGGTAGTTTTATTGAGCGTGCATTTCAAAAGCCTATCGAATGGGTTATATCGGTAAATCTCGAAAGACTTTATACCAAAGAAGAAATTATTGAGATGTATCTCAATCAGTTTAGTTTTTTGAATAATGCAGTAGGTATTAATTCGGCGGCTCACGTATATTTTAGCACAACACCCGATAAGCTTAAAATTGAAGAAGCGGCCACTTTGGTTGGGATGTGCAAAAATCCTTCATTATTTAATCCAGTACGATTCAATGAACGCACACGAAATCGCCGAAATGTGGTGTTGGATCAAATGCGCAAATACGATTATATCACTCGTCATGAATATGATTCGTTGAGTGCACTGCCTTTGACATTGAAATACAAAAAAGTAGATCATAAATTGGGGCAAGCGCCATATTTTCGTGAGTATTTGCGTTTGATGTTAATTGCCAAAGAGCCTAAACGCAGCGATTATGCAAGTTGGCAAGATCAAAAATATAAGGATGACTTATGGCAATGGGAGAACAACCCATTGTATGGCTTTTGTGCAAAAAACAAAAAAGCTGATGGCACTAATTATAATATTTACACCGATGGTTTGAAAATTTATACTACCATCGATTCGCGTATGCAACAAGCGGCCGAAGAGGCTGTGAGTGAACATATGCAAAGTTTACAAAAAACATTTTTCAAAGAGAAAAAAGGACGTTCGTATGCGCCATTTTCACGTCGATTGAGTGTGGAAAAGGTTGATGGCATTATGTCGACATCGATGCGTCAGACCGAAAGGTATATTAAAATGCGCGCAGCAGGTATATCGAGAGATGAAATTGAAAAAGTTTTCAGAAAGCCTATTGAAATGCAGGTGTTTACTTACGAAGGAATGGTGGATACGATTATGTCGCCACTCGATTCGATTCGTTACCATAAACATTTCTTACGTTGTGGATTCATGTCGATGGACTCGCGCAGTGGACACGTTAAGGCTTATGTGGGTGGTCCAGAGTTTTCGCATTTTCAATACGACATGGTAAATAATGGACGTCGACAAGTGGGATCGACTATTAAGCCATTTTTGTATACTTTGGCCATGGAAGAAGGTATGTGGCCTTGCGATAAAGTTACCAATCAGCCCATTACGTTAATAACTCCTAGTGGTCAGCCTTGGTCTCCACGTAATGCATCGCGCTCGCGCATTGGCGAAAAAGTTACTTTGCAATGGGCATTGGCCAACTCCAATAACTGGGTTTCGGCATATTTAATGAGTTTATTTACGCCCGAAGCACTCGTAAAGTTGATTCATTCATTTGGTGTGCGTTCGCATCTCGAGCCTGTTTTGTCGTTATCGTTGGGTATTGGCGAAATATCGGTGGCCGAAATGGTTGATGCTTATACTGCATTTCCCAACAAAGGTATACGTGTCGACCCCGTGTATGTAACTCGTATCGAAGACTCAAATGGCAATGTGATTGCTACATTTGCACCAAAGATGTACGAAATAATAAGCGAACAAACTGCCAATAAGATGATATACATGATGCGCAGTGTTGTTGATGGCGGTACAGGTGGACGTATACGAGGACGCTACGGCTTACGCATGCAAATGGGTGGTAAAACTGGTACTACCAACAATAATGCCGATGGTTGGTTTATGGGTTATACGCCATCGTTGGTGTCGGGTGTTTGGGTTGGTGGCGAAGATCCTTCGATACATTTCGACAATATTGCCGAAGGGCAAGGGGCTAGTATGGCATTGCCAATTTGGGCATTGTACATGAAAAAAGTGTACAGCTATCCAGGTATTGGTTATTCGGAAAATGAAGTTTTTGAAATACCTTCAAGTTTCAATGCCAATCAGGGTTGTGAGCCTGTAACATTTGATTGACAAAATGTATATTTTTAAACAAAATCATCTTGATTTTTAATATAAGTAAGTATTAAATGGTGCGAAGTTTGCTCGACATCTTGAAATAAAAAATAGATTTTGAAAAAATACTTTATCATTATATTTCTATCGTGTTTGCAGCTGTTAGCTTTTGCACAACTCAATACCGATCGCATTCTGACCATTGGTCGGAATGCACTGTATTTTGACGACTATGTGTTGTCGATACAATATTTTAATCAGGTAATACGCATAAAGCCCCATTTGGCCGAGCCATATATGTATCGTGCCATGGCAAAAATTCAGTTGGGCGATTATGTTGGTGCCGAAGCCGATGCTAGTTTAGCTATCGAACGCAATCCTTTTATGCCACAAGCGCATTATGTGCGTGGTTTTGCCAATCGGCAGTTAAATGCCAACGAACAAGCCGCTATCGATTTTTCGAAAGCTTTGGAGTTTAGTCCTAGCAATTTGAATGTTCTTATGAACCGAATGGACGCCTTGGTACGCATCGAAAAATACGATGAGGCATTGTTGGATTTGGATACCTATATTAGTCGAAGGCCGAACAACAATGGCTTGCATTACGAGCGAGGTGTAATTTATTTAATGAAAAAAGATACTACTACTGCCGAAAATGCCTTTAGGCGAGTACTCGAAGCAGAAAAAACAAATGCGAATGCTTGGAGTGCTTTGGCTTTGATTCAGCTACAAAATAAAAAACTTGATACAGCTTATGTGTATTATAGTAATGCCATAAAATACAAGTCGAACTATGTTGGCGACTATATTAATAGGGGAATTATTAATGTGCAACAGAAACGTTTTATGGAGGCTTTGAGCGATTACGATAAAGCAGTAACCTTAGATGCCAATAGTGAACTTGCACTTTATAATAGAGCTTTGTTGCGTTCAAGTTTAGGCGACAACAATAATGCATTGAGCGATTTTAATAAGGTTTTAAAAATAAATCCAAATAATAATGAGGCGCTATTGAGCAGAGCAATGATGCATGCTACTTTGGGAATGCACAAAAACGCTATTGCCGATTATAAAAAGATAATTGAGAAATATCCTTATTTTATACCTGCTTTTTTGGGTATAGCCAATGCCGAAGATGCTATGGGTAATAAACGCTCGGCATTTAGATACAGGCAACAAGCTTACGAAATTGAACAAAACAAAGATAAGCTATTGGCTAAAAATGCCAATAAAGAAGAATTGTTGGCCAACGAAAATAAAATGGCAACTTCGGCACCACGAAGCAACAATAGTCGTAGGACCGAGATGTTTAATCGTTTTGTGAATCAGAATACCGATGATACGCAAAGCGACTCGAAATATGCCGACACACGAAGGGGTAATGTGCAAAATCGTAATACCGAGGTAGTGAATGAGCGAATGTTTGTGTTGAGTTACTATGCAAGATACGACGAAACGCGACGTACAAATTTATATCATCCATTGATTAACTCATTTAATAGAAACAAATCCTTGGCGTCGACTTTGAAAGTGACGAATAATGAGTTGGCGCTCACAGATGATTTGGTGAATTATCATTTTAATAATATTGATAAAATTACAAAGCAAATCAATGAGAATTCGGATAGAGCAGATTTGTATTTTATGCGGGCAATGGAATATGCTTTGGTACAGGATTTTAGTAGTTCGATAAATGATTTAAACAGAACGCTTGCTTTACAGCCCGACAATGTGTTGGCTTATTTTATGAGGGCTAATATGCGTTATAAGTTGATTGATTATGTGAGGAATAACGATGACGAATCTTCGTTTCAAAATATTGAAAGTGGTGTAGCAAATGATCGAACGCGCAAATTAACGACAGATAATCAGTATAAATTCGAGGTGGAGTTGGTATTGCGCGATTACGAGAAAACGGTTGAATTGTCGCCCGACTTTTCGTTTGCATATTACAATAAAGCCAATTTTTTATGTTCGCAGCTCGATTTTAAAGCAGGAATTGCTCAATATACTAAGGCCATCGAAATGGATGCTGATTTTGCCGAGGCATATTTTAATAGAGGTTTGACATATATTTTTATTGGTGAGGAAGACAAAGGATTGGCTGATTTAAGTAAGGCGGGCGAATTGGGTATTTATCGATCGTACAATTTGATACAAAGGTTTGGGAAGTAGGAATAAAATTTGAAGAATTTGAAGATTTGAAGAATTTGAATATTTGATGGATTTGAAAGATATAAAAAACTAATAATATAGATGAAGTTTGAAATAGAGGCCCTCGACCCGAATTCGAAGGCTAGGGCAGGGATGATAACAACAGATCATGGGCAAATAGAAACACCAATTTTTATGCCTGTAGGTACTGTTGCGAGTGTAAAGGCAGTGCACTTTCACGAGTTAAAAGAAGACATTAAAGCGCAGATAATTTTGGGTAATACCTATCATTTGTATTTGCGTCCAGGAATCGATGTTTTGGAGCGTGCAGGTGGTTTGCATAAGTTTAATGGTTGGGATAAGCCTATTTTAACTGATAGCGGTGGTTTTCAGGTGTTTTCGCTTACGGGAAATCGAAAGCTTAATGAAGAAGGTGCTATGTTTCGATCGCACATAGATGGCAGCAAACATATGTTTACCGCCGAAAGTGCAGTTGATATTCAGCGTGTTATTGGGGCTGATATAATTATGGCGTTTGATGAATGTACGCCTGGCGATGCCGATTATAATTATGCTAAAAAGTCGATGGAGCTTACGCATAGGTGGTTGCAACGCGGTTTGAAGCATTTCGACAATACTTTGCCGAAGTATGGCTATTCGCAAACTTATTTCCCCATTGTGCAGGGTTGTGTTTATCCTGATTTGCGCCGGCAATCGGCCGAGTTTATTGCTTCGCAAGGGCGCGATGGTAATGCAATTGGTGGCTTGGCAGTGGGCGAACCTACCGAAAAAATGTATGAAATGATAGAAATTGTGAACGAAATATTGCCACACGACAAACCACGTTATTTGATGGGTGTAGGTACACCTATTAATATACTCGAAGGTATTGAGCGTGGTGTGGATATGTTTGATTGTGTAATGCCTACACGCAACGGACGCAATGGTATGCTATTCACATCGCAAGGTATAATGAATATGCGTAATGAGAAATGGAAAAATGATTTCAGTCCACTCGATGAGTTTGGTACATCATATGTCGACAAAGCGTATTCGAAAGCATATGTGCGTCATTTGTTTGTGTCGAATGAGTTGTTGGCCATGCAAATTGCGTCGATACACAATCTTGCGTTTTATTTGTGGTTGGTAGGGCAAGCAAGGCAACACATAAAGGATGGTGATTTTGCTCATTGGAAGCGCAATATGGTTGAGCAGTTAGGCCGCCGATTATAAAGTAATTTTAAAAAAAAAACTCCTGAAATACAATATGTTTCAGGAGTTTTGTTGTATTATACCAAGCCAATTATTTTGCTGCGAGCCAACAAGCAGGCACCTATTACGCCAGCATTCTCGCCAAGTTTCGAAAGCTTTATTTTTGTATCCTGGCTGACCAAATTGAGCGAGTATTTTTTTACTGCACCACGCAAAGGTAATAATAAATATTCGCCTACCATCGAAACTGTACCGCCAATAACCACTAACTCGGGGTTGAAAAGATTGATTAGCCAAGCAATATGTTTCCCAAGGTTAATACCAACCTCTTCTACCAATTCGATGGCGAGCATATCTTCTTTAATTGTAGCTTCTAAAATATCGTATTGGGTTATGGTTTCTCCTTTTTTTATTTTTGCATCTAAAATCGATGAGTTACCCTCGGCTAATTTCTCGTTAAATCGGCGAAAAATATAGGAGCCTGAAGCTTCGGTTTCGAGGCAGCCCTTTTTGCCACAATGGCAGATTACTTCATTGTCGAATGCATTGATATGGCCAAACTCGCCCGAGAAACCTGATTTTCCATAATGTAATTTTCCATCAGTAATAATTCCTAGACCTAAGCCCCAACTCACATTTACGAAGAGAATGTCCTTTTCTCCATTTACAACACCTTTCATGTATTCGCCATAAGCCATTGAGCGTGAGTCGTTGTCGATGCTTACATGTAAGCCAATGCGCTCTTGCAGTACTTGGGTTAATGGTTTTTCGTTGAAGAAGTAAAAACTGTAACTATTGCCTGTGTTGGTGTTTACACGCCCCGAAATATTGATGCCCGCACTGATGATTTTGTTTTTTTGTATGCTGAGTGTGTCGATAAATTGATTGACATGATCGCAAAGTAAGTCCAAACTTTCCTGCGTGTTTTCGTAGATAAATGGAATGCCCATTTTCGACTCAATAATTTCGCCTTTGAAGTTTATTACAGCTAAATTTATGCGAAAACGTTTGATGTCGACACCTAAAAAATAGCCCGAATCGGGGTTCAGTCCATAAATGTTGGGGCGTCGACCACCATTTGTTTCTACTTTTCCAAAGTCGAATACATAGCCTTCGTCGATTAATTCGCTTACCAATTTTGTAATGGTGGGTATGCTCACGTCCATTTCTTTGCTTAATTCGGCAAGTGTATTTTCACCATTATTGATATAATAGCGAAGAATATTAATTTTCGAAAGTGCATTTTTTGAGCCTAGCTCAATTTCTTCAATAAAAGTGTGTTTCATTTTTGAGTTATTAAAAATGGTGGTAAAGTTTACAAATATATAATAATTATTTTAATAAAATTCGATTATCCTAAAATATAAATTGATAAATATTGATGTTTTGCTAAAAACGCTTTAATTATAGTTTTAATTTGAGAGGTGGTGAAATAAAAGTCGTTTTAAGATAAGTTTTTTCGAATGGAATGATTTGAAATTTCTTTTTCAAATCGTCGAGTGTTATAATTTCGACCAAAGTAATACCATTCCTAATAAAGTCGAGTTGTTTCGCGGCTTCAAATGATACATCGATGACTCTGTTTTTTGTGTGTGGCCCTCTGTCGGTTACTTTGAGCACTACCGTATTGTTGTTGTTTATGTTACGTACCAAAACCCATGTGCCAAAAGCAAGTGTTCGGTGGGCACAAGTGAGGCTATCGGGGTGATAGCGCGAACCATCAGAAGTTTTTCGGCCTTTTAACGATTTGCTATAGTACGATGCTTTTCCAATTTCTTGAGCAATTGATGTTTGTGTCGACAAAGTCATTAAAGCTATTATTAAAATGAATATTAATTTCATTGTTCAATGTGAGATGTATAAAAATTCGGTTGCAAAGATATATAAAAATATTGATGTATACTAATGAAAGTTTATTTTGTATTGCTGTGTTCTCTTTAAGTTATTGATAAAGCGTGCTGTAGGTTTGATTGTATTTGTTTATAGAAAAATATGCAATAATTTTATTTTAATTGAATAAATATACTTTTATGTGTGTGCAATTAGACTTTTGTTACCTGCTCACATTTTTAAAATATTATGCAATAAATATCGCAAAATAAATAAACGAGTTTCATTGTAAGGTTTATTTTAATTTTTGAGTTGAAAGTTAAGCTTCTTCGTTATACTTCGAAGTGAATAATCAAGTGCATCGTAGTTTTCGACAAAAAGCATTTCATTTTTTGATTGATTGAAATTACGACGCTCATACAGGTTTGAAAATAAAAGAAGCGAATCTTTTAAAAAAAATTAAAAGATTCGCTTCCAACGAAAATCAAACTATTTAATCAAACTAAAATATTATAAATCTTTGATAGGTGTGAATTTTGGAACCAAAAGTTTCATTATACCCCAAGTTGTAATGTAAGCCAAGGCACAGAATACAAATAGAATTGTATAACCTACTGTTACATCGCCAAGTGCTTCGTAATAATCGAATAACCAACCAGCAATTTTATTGATAGCAATACCACCAAAAGCACCTGCCATACCACCAATACCTACAACCGAAGCTACAGCTTTTTTAGGGAACATATCCGACACTGTTGTAAATAAGTTGGCACTCCATGCTTGGTGAGCCGAAGCTCCTACACCAATAAGTACAACAGGGAAAATCCACCCATATGCACCAAGTGTTTGTGCAAAAAGCACAACGATAGGTAAAAGTGCAATTGTGAACATGGCAGCCATACGGCCTTGGTAAGGCTCCATTCCGCGTTTGATAAAGAATGCAGGGAACCAACCACCAGCAATACTACCAATCATTGTCATTGAGTATAAAATACCTAATGGAATCATAATTTGCATATCTTGCATGCCATATTGATCCTTGAGATAAGCAGGCAACCAGAAAAGGAAAAACCACCATACACCATCAGTCATGAATTTACCAATGGTAAACGACCATGTTTGTTTGTAAGTGAAAAGTTTCAACCACGATACTTTTTCTTCTTTTAGGGGTTTTACTTCAACATCTTCGTTGTCGCTGTGAATAAGGTCGTATTCCGCTTGGTTCATTTTTCCTTTTTTGAGCATTGCTTTAGGGCTTTCGTACAACCACAACCAGAATGGAACCCAAACAATACTGATACCACCAATTAAGTAGAATGCCCACTGCCAGCCCCAGTTTACTACAATCCATGGAGTTACAAGCGGTGTTACAATAGCACCAATGTTTGCGCCTGAGTTAAAGATACCTGTTGCAAACGAACGCTCTTTGCGTGGAAACCATTCGGCAGTAACTTTGATAGCTGCAGGGAAGTTTCCTGCTTCACCAATACCTAACACAAAGCGGGCAAACATAAATCCGATAACTGATGCAGGAAGTGCGAGTCCTAAAAGTTGGAAAGCGGGTAGGAAGAACCCACCAATAGGCTCAGCCCATGCATGAGCAGTTGATGCTACGGTCCAAAGCGTAAGTGCGATTGTATAACCCCATTTAGCGCCAATCCAGTCGATAAAACGACCTGCGAAAAGCATCCCCACACCATAAGTTAACTGGAATACCATAATGATATTTGCGTAGTCGGAATTTGTCCAACCAAACATTTCTCTCAAATTTGGCATCAAGATGCTTAAAACTGCTCTATCTAAGTAATTAAAGGTTGTGGCAGCGAACAATAGTCCGCAAATCACCCACCTGTACTTAGTAACAGCATTGTTAATTTCTGAAACTTTTTTCATTTGTACTTTTTTTGTTTTTTGATTTTTCTATCTTTTTTTTGTTTTATGAAACAATGCGAACATTATTTACGCACTTCTTTGATAATGCTCAATGCATTACTGCAAAGTTGCGTAATTCCTGCCCAGTTTTTTGCTTTCATCATGTCGGCCGGAAAAAGGTTTGAGCCCATTCCTACACATGTAACACCAGCATCGAACCACGCTTTTAGATTATCTTTTTCGGGTTTTACACCACCAGTAACCATAAGGTTCGACCATGGCATTGGTGCTTTGAGCCCTTTTACAAAACCTGCACCCAACACATCGCCAGGGAACACTTTGCAAATATCGCAACCAGCTTCTTGCGCAAAGCCAACTTCGCTCACCGAGCCACAGCCAGGTGCATAGGGGATAAGTCGGCGATTGGCAACTTTGGCCACGTCGGGGTTGAACAATGGCCCCACCAAAAAGTTAGCGCCCAACTGTATGTAAAGTGCTGCCGTTGGTGCATCAACAATTGAGCCTATACCCATAATCATTTCGGGACATTCTTTGGCTGCAAATTTTACTAATTCGCCAAAAACTTCGTGTGCAAAATCGCCACGATTTACAAATTCGAAAGCGCGAACACCACCTTCGTAACAAGCTTTTACAACTTGTTTCGAAGTTTCGAGGTCGCTATTGTAAAAAACTGGAACCATGCCAGTTTCTTTCATTGCCGTAAGGACTTGGAGCTTTGAAAAACGCATAATTTAATTATTAGCCCCTAACCCCTAAAGGGGGA
>CAZEVV010000101.1:0-10288 GCA_964515675.1 uncultured Paludibacter sp.
GCAGGTTCGGGTAGCGCTGCGTGAGGGATAGAGGCACTCTCTGTCAGCCACAAAGACACCGCCTGCGGCTGGTGCGGTTTGCAATGCGTGCCCCCGTTAGGGAGCCGGATGGCAAATCCGCGCTAGCAGGTGGTGGCTTTGTGGATGCCGTGCCGAAAGCCCGACCCGCAAGGGGCACGCCCAGATTTTTAAAAAATGAAAAATGAGGAATGAAAAATGAAAAATGAGGAATGAGGAATGAAAAATGAGGAATGAAAAAACAAAAATGAAAAAATTAAGATTTGAAAATTCCTGCCGCGCTTATTGTGATTTTGGGATGAAAAAAGGCTTGCGAAATGATTTTTTTCGCAAGCCTTTGTGCTTAAGGGGCTGACTTTGAACTACAATTCGGCTACTAAGTCGAGCATGATTTTGGTCATGAGGGGTTGCACTTGGTTACCTATGATTTGGACTTCTTCGTGCGACACTTCGACAATTTTGCCGGGCACGCCGAGGTCGGTAATAATTGAAATACCAAAACAACGCATGCCGCCATGTTTGGCCACAATTACTTCGGGCACGGTGCTCATGCCTACGGTATCGCCACCAAGTATGCGGAAATAGCGGTACTCGGCAGGTGTTTCGAATGTGGGGCCGGTGGTGCCAACATAAACGCCTTCGACAACTTTAATATTGTTGCGGGCAGCTATGGCTTTGGCTTTGGCAATGAGCTCTTTGTCGTAAGCTTCGCTCATGTCGGGGAAGCGGGTGCCCAATTCGTTGAAATTTTTGCCACGCAAAGGGTGCTCGGGGAAGAGATTGATGTGATCGGTAATGATCATGAGGTCGCCAATTTCGAAATCGGGGTGCATACCGCCTGATGCGTTTGAAACGAGCAGTGTGTCGATGCCAACAGCTTTCATAACGCGCACGGGGAAGGTAACATCTTTCATATCGTAACCTTCGTAGTAATGAAAACGACCCTGCATGGCAAGCACTTTTACTTCGCCCAATTTACCTACAATGAGTTTTCCGCTGTGTCCTTCGACAGTTGAAACAGGGAAATTAGGAATTGTTTCGTAAGGAATTTCAACTTTTTCGGTAAGTTGCGTAACAAGGTTACCCAAACCGGTGCCTAGAATGATGCCTACCTTGGGCATATCCTGCACTTTTGCGTTGAGAAACTCAGCCGTTTCTCTGATTTTTTCTAACATAATTATCTATTTTTTTGATGAGTGTATTATCGTCGTCGAACATGAAACTAACTTTTATGGGTAACACAAAAACATAGGGCTTTAGCTCGACAGGGAATTTTGTACAGGAAAGAATGCGCGAGGCATCTTTTTCGGTGGTGACAATGAATTTATTGTCGGTTTTGATTTTTGCAAATGTTTTGTTGATATTGCTAAAATCTTTGTCGGAAAAATTATGATGATCGGGGAAAAAACTCGTTGCTTCGACATTGTAATGCAATGCAAGTTGATCGAACGCTGGCTTTGGATTTACTATGCCAGCAACAAAATACATGCTGCAATTATCGTCAGGAAGTGTTTGCACATCGTTTTGAAACAGCGGGTAAATGGCGCCATACTCGAAAGTGCTAAATAAGAGTTTTTGATAAGCCGCTGGCCGCAATTCGCCCTCTACAATCCGCGTATCGATAGGCTTTAAATGGGCAGGGCACTTAGTAACAACAATGGCATCGGCACGCAAAGCGGCACTTTTGGGCTCGCGCAATGTGCCGGCGGGCAAAAGTTTGTCGGTATTGTAAAGCTTGTTATAATCGGTGAGTATAATGTTGTATCCCGGTTGTACGGCACGATGTTGAAAAGCATCGTCGAGCAAAATGCAAGCAATGTCGGGGTGTGCAAGCAAAAGTCGTTTGATGCCACGCACCCTTTTTTCGTCGACCGCAACAATTACATTCGCAAACTTACGGAAAATTTGAAACGGCTCGTCGCCAATACTGTGCGCGTCAGATGTTTCGTTGGCCAAAACAAAACCTTTTGTTTTGCGTTTGTAGCCTCTACTAAGCACTGCTATTTTAAAATTGGGCGAAAGTTGTTGTACAAGATACTCGATATGAGGCGTTTTGCCAGTACCTCCAACGGCTAAATTACCTACTGAAACAATTGGAATATCGAAGCTTTGAGAAGGCAAAATGCCTTTGTCGTAGCAAAGGTTTCGCACCCATACAACAAGGGCAAATGCCCACGAAAAGGGCAAGAGTAATGTTCGTATTATTGGGTTTGTATTTATCAATTGCATAATTCGTATTTTTTACGGGGATGACAAAGATAATTAAATTTTGGAAAACAACAAACAGTGTGCACATTAAGGAACAGGGTCGTAGCCGCTACCGCCCCAAGGGTGACAGCTTGTAATGCGCTTAACCGACAGCCAACTGCCTTTAAAAATGCCATGTTTGAGTACCGCCTCCACCGTATATTGCGAACAAGTAGGTGTGTACCTGCAACTTGAATGCAGGTGCGGCGAAATTGCATAGCGGTAAAAATACACCGGCAACAGAAAAAGCTTGCGAAGAATATATAAAAGTAAATTCTTACGTACCCCCTCCGCAGACGAGGGAACAAGCCAAGATCGTATGTTTTTAAATATATTCAATTTGGATAATGATTAGTTCTTGAAAAAAGTTTCTTAATTATGGATAATATGTAAGCACGGATTGCAACCAACGATCAGCCACCAAAGGGAGATAAAATCTTCAAATTTCAAATCTTCAAATTTCAAATCCTCAAATTTCAAATCCTCATTCCTCATTTTTCATTCTTCATTTTTATTCTTTGGGCGTGCCCCTACGGGTCGGGCTTTCGGCACGGCATCCACAAAGCCACCACCTGCGGCCTCAGCGTGCGTCCAACCTCACTAAGGCGGTGTCTTTGTGGCTGACAGAGAGTGCCTCTATCCCTCACGCATCGCTACCCGAACCTGCAGTGTATTGTCGCAACATCATCGTTAATTTCAAACCAAAAGACAAGCAACACCCTTATCGCCTGAAAACACAATCCCCAAAGTGCAAATTCACCGCATTTCAATTGTAAATTGTAAATCGTAAATTGTAAATCTGTAAATTCTTACTTTTCCTCCCCCATCGCTTCCAACAGTTTATAAAACGCAAGTTTCATTCTTTTGTTCAGGTACTCGAACTCGAGCACATCGTCGGATATATAGTTGAAAGCAATTTTTACTGAAAATTCGGTATCGTCGAGTTTTGATAGCAAAATATCTTTGTTGAGGCGATAGCTTTCGCGCATGAGGCGTTTGATACGATTGCGTTTCACGGCGCGTTTGTGGCGTTTTTTGGGCACATTCACCAACACCTGCACACGTGGCAACAGGGGGTCGAAGGGCGCAACACTATACACCACACGATAAGGAAAGGCAATGTAAGCTTTGCCGTTTTTAAAAAGCTCACCCACACGAATCTCGCCGCACAATCGTTCGCTTTTATGAAAACTATGTTTTGTATCTGTCATTATTTTATTAAAAACATATCTGGCTGTAAAAGCTACAAAAGTACAAAAAAATTGCATGCTTATTCTCTGAAAATTGAATTTAATTTGTAGTTTTGTGGGCTATTTCGAATTATACATATATTGAATTGTATTTTTGCGTTTAAAATATAGCAATGTGAACGCAAAAAACATTATGAACAAATAAAAATGCTCGACCAAAATACCATAGAACGAATAACGGACGCGGCACGCATCGAAGATGTAGTGTCGGACTACGTGACGCTGCGCAAACGCGGGGTGAACATGTTGGGGCTTTGTCCGTTTCATGGCGAAAAAACGCCTTCGTTTACCGTGTCGCCGGCCAAAGGTATTTTTAAATGTTTTGGCTGTGGCAAAGGAGGCAACTCGGTAAACTTCATTATGGAGCACGAGCAAATAAGCTATTACGAAGCCCTCAAGTTTTTGGCCCGCAAATACAATATTGAGTTTGTGGAGCGCGAACTGAGCGCCCAAGAGCAAGCCGTGCGCAACGACCGCGAAAGTATGTTTTTGGTAAACGACTTCGCACAAAAATTCTTCAGCAATACACTTCACAACCATATCGATGGCAAATCCATCGGCTTGTCGTACTTCCGCGAACGTGGCTTCCGCGACGATATTATCGCTAAGTTTCAGTTGGGCTACAGCCTCGAGCAACGCGATGCTTTTACACAAAATGCCATTAAAAGTGGCTACAAAAAAGAATATCTCGTAAAAACGGGGCTCACGCTCGAGCACGACAATGGGCAGGTATCCGACCGCTTTCGTGGCCGTGTAATGTTTCCCGTACACTCGCTTTCGGGCAAAGTGGTTGCTTTTGGTGGTCGTATACTGAAAAAGGACGACAAAATGGCGAAATACGTCAACTCGCCTGAGTCGGAAATTTACCACAAAAGTAACGAGCTGTATGGCATTTATTTTGCCAAACAAGCCATTGTGCGGAAAGACAGTTGCTATTTGGTTGAAGGCTACACCGATGTCATCTCCATGCATCAATGTGGCATCGAAAACGTAGTGGCATCGTCGGGCACATCGCTCACGCCAGGGCAAATACGCCTCATACACCGCTTTACCGAAAACGTAACCGTAATTTACGATGGCGATGCGGCAGGTATAAAAGCTTCGATTCGTGGTATCGATTTATTACTCGAAGAGGGGCTGAATATCAAAGTTTTGCTTTTGCCCGATGGCGACGACCCCGACTCGTTTGCGCGCAAAAACAATGCGTCGGACTTTATCGAATATGTCGACAAAAACGCTACCGACTTTATGCGTTTCAAAACGCGATTGTTGATTGAAGATGCTGGCAACGACCCAGTGAAACGTGCCGGACTGGTGCGCGACATTGTGCGAAGCATAGCCATTATACCCAACAATATTATACGCGGACAATATGTAAAAGAGTGTAGCTCGATGCTTTCGGTGGACGAGGCTTTGCTTTATCACGAGATAAACCAACTGAAAAACGCCGACAAAGAAAAGCAAGAAACGCGACAAAACAACAGTTCGCCAGCTTTTCCGCCACCCGAAATGATGCTGCCCGAGGAGGAAATGATGCCGCCAGTGCTATACGATGCCGAGGAACGCAATATTGTGCAATTGCTCGTGAGGTATGGCGAGGAAGTAATGTATTATGCCGACGAAGACAAAAAACAACCCGTAACAGTGGCCATGTATATGTTCGACGAACTCGATAACGACGAGATACATTTGGGCAATAAATTGTATCAAAACATTATTGATGTTTACAAAAAACGTCGCGCCGAAAGTGCTTTTACTCCCGAGCGATATTTTTTGCACCACCCCGATGCTGCCATTGCTCGTTTGGCCACCGACTTGGTGACCGATAAATATACTTTGAGCAAAGTGCATTCGAAAATGAAAAAAGTTGAAAGCGATGCCGACAGATTGCACGAATTGGCGCCGCGCATTATTTACGAGTACAAAAACAGCATTATTCTCGATTTGATAAAACACAAATTGCGCGACATGAAAACTGCATCGGATGCCAAAGATTATGCGCGTGCAAGCGAAATAATGAAGGAATATGCCGACCTCGAAAATGTAAAAAATCAGCTGGCAAAAACTTTGGGCGAACGCATAATTATTAAACTATAAAACAACTACTTACAAAATATATTGCTTATTATTTTTTATGAAACGAATCATTTTTTCAGTTTTTTTGGCAAGCATAGTGTGCAGCCTTTTCGGACAGGATTTTGAAGTGTCGCCAGTGGCAGTAAATTTTACTGCTGAACCAGGCGAAAATCAGGTTCGAAAAATCAACATCATCAATCACTCGCCCCGCCCGCAAAAATATCAGTTTAAAATAAACGATTTTTTGCTCGATACCGATGGTGTAGTACGCCCCATGGCTTTGGGCATCAACAAACGTTCGTGCGCCGAGTGGCTCACACTCAACCCATCGTTTATTGAGCTTGGACCCAACCAATCGGCAACTGTCGACATGATTATTACCGTGCCAAAAGATGGTTTTACTGCCCGTTGGGCCAATGTAGGCGTTGAGCCAGTGAAAGAACAAAATGCCTTCGAAGCCGACAAAAACCTTTCGCAAGGTGTGCTCATAGTGCCGCGCATTAGCATACAAGTGCGGCAGTCGCCACGCAGCAACCGCAGCTACAAAGCCAGCATCAATAATTTGCGCGAAATAACAAAACCAACCGACACCAACCGTGTTTTTGAGGTTATGGTGCAAAACAGTGGCGATAATATTTTGAGTGCCAATGTGCATTTAATTTTGGCAAATGTAAACTCGGGCGATGAACAAAAGTTTGAAGCTACCAACTTCACCATCTACCCCGATGGGAAACGATTGCTCAAACTGCATGTACCACGCAATATTGCCAAAGGGAAATATGCTTTGGCTGCAATACTCGATTATGGTCACCGACAACCGCTCGAAGGTACGCAATTGATGATTGATTTTTAATTAAAAAAAATAATGATAGCCCCTTTATCCCCTAAAGGGGACTTTGGCTTTGTAGAAACAGATAGCCGATCAGCTATTTTTATTACACCACAAGCTCCTTTTGTTTCCCGACAACAAGTTCGGGACGTAACAAACAGAGCGTTTGGGGGCTATCAAATTAAAAAAACAAACAAATGCACATACAAAAAATACTCATCATTGCATTACTACTTGTGGGCAATTTGCAGGCGCAAAACATTGCACGCACTTGGTACGACAACGATAAAAAACAGCTCAAAGAAGAATACGAAACTAAAAATGTTGGCACAACAACAATAAAACATGGCAAATATCGCATTTGGCATGCCAATGGTGTGCTGTGGCAAGAGGGGCAATTTGCGAATAACAAACTCGAAGGGCAGTGGAATGACTTTTACGAAGATGGCAGTTTGAAACAAATACTCAATTATCGCAACGATATGCTCGAAGGCGAATTGTTGTATTTTTACCCCATAAGCGGACTTATGCAAAAGCAAAACTACCGCAACGATGTGCTGCATGGTGTTTTCGAAAGTTATTACAACGACGCAAAAGAAAGCCTGCAAGAAAAATACAATTATGTGAATGGAAAAATTCACGGCGAATTTAAATCGTATCACGAAAACGGACAGTTGCATTCGGTGCGTCAGTATGTAATGGGCATTGAACATGGCCCCGTACTTACCTATTACGAAACAGGTAGATTGCGCGAAAAATCGACACGCAAAAATGGATTGTTGGATGGCATTTACACCGATTATTACAAAGATTTTGCCGAAGGAACGATAAATAAAACAGCTACTTATGTGGCTGGCAAACTTCACGGCTCACTCAAAGGCTTTTACCCGAGTGGAAGTATCAAAACATTGGCCAACTACCAACAAAACATAATGGTAGGCGAATTTGTTGAATACTACGACTCTACGCAAATTGCAAAAGAACGTGGCTTTTATGTAAACAATATGCGCAACGGACTTTGGAAAGCTTTCTATCAAAATGGTGCGCTCTATTCCGAAGGGAATTTTGTAAACGATGCTTTTGATGGCGAGTGGAAAATATATTATGCCAATGGCAAACTAAAACAAAAAGGTTTGTACAAAAACGGTTTAGCAACAGGCGAATGGCTGTTTTATTACGAAACAGGCGAGTTGCAAAACAAAGGCTTGTATGTCGACAATCAGAAATCGGGCGAATGGCTCACTTATTACAAAACGGGCAAAATAATGACCCGCATTCCCTTTGTTCAAGGTCAACGCCATGGCACAGCACGTGCTTTCGACGAAAAAGGAAAACAAGTGGAAGAGACGAAATATGTTATGGGGGAGAAAAAATAGGGTTGGAATAATTTGAAAATTTGAAGATTTGAAGATTGGTCCCGATTGCTATCGGGATTGAAGATTCGGGTTTTCAAGACATTACATCTGAAAATTGAATTTAGTTTTATCATTACAAATTAAAAATATCATTACAATGCACAAAAACAAAGCATTATTATTTTTCATTTCGATGCTAATGCTTGCACTTACAGCTTGCAACAACGAGCCACGTGTGTACACAACAGTTGCAGGCGCATGGGTGTGCGAGGAATTCGACCGCAATGGCACGCGCCGCTTTATTGTTGAAATTGAAAATGTTGAAAATGGAATTATTATTTCGAACCTTTACAACACAGGAATGAACGAAATTGTGTTGGCGAAATATAGCAATCAAAAAATCACACTCAATGCCAACCAGCCCATTGGGTTTACAAGCGTTATTTTGCGTTCGGGAAGCGGTAATGTTTCGGCCGATTTCAGAACCATTACACTAAAATATCAGGTGAGCGATAACAGTCAGATTATCGATGTAACTGCCAACTTATCACGACAATAAAACAATTTTAAAATATGGATTATTCAAAAATACCTTCGCCCTGTTATGTGCTCAACGAAGCAGCATTTCGGGAAAACCTCTCGCTTATTCGTTCGATAAAAGAGCGTGCCGGTGTCGAAATAATACTTGCTTTCAAGGCATTTGCTATGTGGAGTGTGTTTCCAATAGTGCGCGAATACATACCTTATTCCACCGCTAGTTCGTTGGCCGAAGCGCGTTTGGCTTTCGAGGAAATGGGCAGCCCCGCACACACCTATGGCCCTGCATATACCGACGCTGAGTTCCCCGAAATAATGCGTTGTAGCAGTCACATCACCTTCAACAGCCTCACACAATTTGAGCGCTTCTACCCGCAAACACAGTTTTTTAATATATCCTGCGGCTTGCGTATAAATCCTGAATTTTCTGATGTCGAAACCGATTTGTACAATCCCTGTGCCCCTGGCTCACGCTTGGGTGTAACGGCCGAAGCTCTTGGCAATACATTGCCCGAAGGTGTTGAGGGATTGCACTTTCATACGCTTTGCGAATCGACCTCGTTCGACCTCGAAAAAACATTGGCAGTGGTCGAAGAGAAATTCGGAAAATTCTTCCCTCAAATAAAATGGCTCAACATGGGCGGCGGGCATCTTATGACGCGTGCCGACTACGATGTGGAGCATCTCATAGCCTTGTTGCAAGCCTTCAAAGCACGTCATCCACACCTCGAAGTGATACTCGAGCCAGGCAGTGCATTTGCATGGCGTACTGGCGTTTTGGTATCGTCGGTGGTCGATGTGGTCGAAAACAAAGGCATAAAAACAGCCATGCTCGACGTATCGTTTTCGTGCCACATGCCCGATTGCTTGGAGATGCCCTACAAACCCGCCATTATTGGTGCTACCGATGCCGAAGCTGGCAAACCCACCTACCGCATGGGCGGCAATAGCTGCTTGTCGGGCGATTTCTATGGTTCGTGGTCGTTCGACAAGGAGTTAAAAATTGGCGACCGCATCGTTTTCGACGACATGATACATTATACCATGGTAAAAACCACCATGTTCAATGGCGTGAGCCACCCTTCGATAGGCATGTGGACCACCAACAACGAGTTCAAGCTCATACGCAAATTTGGTTACGAAGATTATAAAGGGAGAATGTCGTAAGGCAGCTCTCCCTAGTCCTCTCACTTGCTAAGCCATCAATCGGGGGTTGAGCCAACGAGCACTAATTTCACTTTTACTTCGCTGGTGCGCATTTATTTCCCTATCGTAACACGGATTGCATATCCGCGCTAGCGGCTCGAAACAAAGTATCTTAATTCGTGCAATTAGTGAAATTAGTCTTCAATTAGCTAACGCTGACCGTTGGTTAGTAGTTAAAAAATTCTTCGTAGTTAAAAAAATCTTTGTAGTTAAAACACTTCGCTGCTGAGGATATATTTCTATTGTAGCACGGATTGCAAATCCGCGCTAGCGGCTCGAATCAAAGTATCTTAATTCGTGAAATTAGTGAAATTAGTCTTCAATTCGTAGTTAAAAGAAATCTTTGTAGTTAAAGAATTATATTCGTGGTTAAAAATTATATTTGTGGTTTGAAGGGTTTTGCCCCAAACCCCTAAAGGGGCTTAAAGAGGCGATACAGCGATATTTAGCAGCAAAGCTTCATTTGAAGGACTCAATTCTGATTAGCTATTGCTGACCGCAGGTTTGTAGTTAAAAATCTTATCTTCGTGGTTAAAAACAAAGAATTTTTTAACTACGTAATCGGCCTGCCGCTTGGCTTGCCAAGAATTAATACATTCGAATTTCTCGAATTGCACGTAATCGGCTTGCCGCTTGGCTTGCCAAGAATAAGAGAAGAGAAGAGAAGAGAAGAGAAGAGTAACATTCTTAATTCGTGAACCAACGGTAAGCGTAGCTTAATTCGTGAACCAACGGTCAGCGTAGCTAAATTCGTGAAATTAGTCTTAAAT
>CAZEVV010000102.1:0-1187 GCA_964515675.1 uncultured Paludibacter sp.
TTAGCATTATGGCAGCATTGTTTTTTTGCAATGCCAATGCGTTTTGCGTTTGATGGTCCTCGGCAACATTGGGCGATGGCACCAAAATGGTGGCTTTGGACAAAAGGCAAAGTTCGGAAATAGAGCTTGCGCCTGCCCGAGATATTACCAAATCGGCCACGGCATAGGCATAGTCCATGCGCGAAACAAAATCGGTAACAAGCAATTGCTCGCTTTCGATGTGTTTAACAGCAGCGCGCGCTTGGTCGATGTAGAACTTACCTGTTTGCCAGATAACTTGCGCACCCGATTGCATAAGGGCATCGATGTGTGCAATAACGCTTTGGTTGATGGTACGCGCGCCTAGACTTCCGCCCACAATGAGAATGGTTTTTTTTGAGGGGTCGAACTTGAAAAAGGCGTATGCTTGGGCGCTTTTACTTGGCACATTGAAGAGGTCTTGTCGCACAGGATTGCCTGTTTTAATAATTTTATGGGCAGGGAAAAACTTTTCCATGCCATTGTAGGCCACACAAATGACCGAAGCCTGCTTGGCGAGTAATTTATTGGTAACACCTGCATACGAATTTTGCTCCTGCAAAAGTGTTGGTATGCCTGCGTTGGCAGCCGCTTTGAGCGTTGGCCCGCTGGCATATCCGCCTACACCAATAGCAATGTGGGGCTTGAAAGTTTTAACGATTTTGCGAGCGCCATACATGCTTTTGGCTAAGTTGAAAAGCACTTTTATATTGCGCAACAAATTTTTGCGATCGAAACCACTCACAGGTAAACCCTGAATGCGATAACCGGCTGCAGGCACGCGCTCCATTTCCATGCGCCCCAAAGCACCCACAAAAAGAAATTCGGCATCGGGGCATTTCTCTTTCAGTGCATTCGCTATGCTTATGGCCGGAAATATGTGCCCTCCCGTTCCGCCACCACTGATTAAAAATCGTTTTGACATTATATTATTAATTAATTATCAACTAACTAACGCATGGGGTTGAAACCCATGCTATATACCAACGCATGGGGTTGAAACCCATGCTATATGAACTTATCAACTCACAAACACATGGGGTTGAAACCCCATGCTTGAGAAATCGGTCGTCGCTATGCGACTTATAGATAGCAACTATTAGTATAATTCAGGTCATTAAATTACTTTTTTATTGAATTTAATCTTTAGAACTAATCTTCAAATTTCA
>CAZEVV010000102.1:1287-10287 GCA_964515675.1 uncultured Paludibacter sp.
TCATTAAATTACTTTTTTATTGAATTTAATCTTTAGAACTAATCTTCAAATTTCAGATCTTCAAATATCGAATCTTCAAATCTTCAAATAGCTAATCTTCAAATTTCAAATCTTCAAATTTCAAATCTTCAAATCTTCAAATAGCTAATTTGTCAAATCTTCAATCTTCACATATTCCTGTTTTTCTTCTTCTTTTTCGTCGAGTTCTTTATCTACGTTTTTCTCTTTTTTAATTTGATTGGTAATGCCTAAAATGATTCCAAAATAGATGCAAGTGATGAGTATCGATGTACCACCGCGGCTGATTAAAGGTAGCGGCTGCCCCGTAACTGGTCCTAAACTTGTGGCTACCGACATGCTAACGAATGCTTGTAACACTATCATGAGCGAAAGCCCAATCATGAGTATGGCCGGGAAAACGGTGGGGCTTTCGGTAGCAATGCGCCCAGCCCGAAACAGCAAGGCCATATAGAGTAAAATTACAAACAAGCCTCCTACAAAGCCCATTTCTTCGAGAATAATGGCATAAATAAAATCGGAATATGCTTGCGGCAAAAAGTCGCGTTCGACGCTATTGCCCGGAAAAACGCCAAACACCCCACCCCGAGCTATGGCAATGCGTCCGTGTTGCACCTGTCGGTTATCGTCGTTAATTTCATAACGTGCTGCGGGGTCTTCTTTTTCAACCATAAAGCGGTTGATACGATTAACCCAAGTAGTGGCGCGATTGAATGCTTTGGGCAGTTTCACGTCATTTTTCATCAATACCGACACCGACAAATAACCCAAAAGTGCTATGCCCACAAAAATTCCGGTGAGCAAGCCCAAGCGTTTAAACGATACGTGCCCGATAAACATCATAACCATTACAACACCATAAAGTAAAACGGCTGTCGAAAAGTTTTCGAGCAAAATAAGCATTGTTGTGAACGTAGTAGCACCAATTATAATCCAAAATATACGTTTTTCGTCCTTTTCGGGATTTTTTATGCGCGAAATTAAGTCGGCCACCAAAACAATAAGTGATATTTTGGCCAATTCGGAAGGTTGAAATTGCACGCCACCAATCACCAGCCAGCGAGTGGCATCGTTTTCGGTTTGCCCCATGAATTGCACAGCAATGAGCAAAGCAATGGACAGCAGCACACCAAAGTACGACATGAGGCGTATGAAACGAAGTGGCACCAAATGCACCACTATGGCAATGAAAGTACCCCCAAGCAAAAACATAAAATGGCGCAAAACAGGCGCGGTATGGTTGCCTGCTTTGAAAGCCAAGGTGCTCGATGCACTGTACATTTCGACCACCGAAATGATGCACAGTGCTGTGTACACTACCCACAGTGTAGTGTCGCCCTTGAGATATTTTTTTAATAAGGAATCCATTGTTTAATCGTTATTTTTTTGTTGAACCGCTTACGCACATTTTATTTGCAACGAAACTTGTGTATTACAAATTTCGCACACAAACTTTAAATTGCTTGCCGCGGTCCTCGTAGTTTTGAAACAAATCGAAACTCGCACAGCAAGGCGAAAGCAGCACCGTATCGCCATCGTTGGCAATGCTGTAAGCTTTGTCGACAGCCCCTTGCATTGACAGGGCATCGAAAGTAGGTTTGTTCATTTTGTCGAAAAATGCATGCAAAGCTTTATTGTTTACACCTAAAAATATTAGCGCCTTTACTTTCTCGTCCACCAAAGCTTCAATTTCGCTATAGTCGTTGCCCTTATCGGTACCGCCCAATATTAACACTGTGGGCGTCGTCATGCTTTGCAGCGCATACCAGCACGAATTTACGTTTGTTGCTTTCGAGTCGTTGATGTAACGCACATTGCGCACAGTAGCCACATACTCTAAGCGGTGCTCAACACCGTGAAAGTCCTGCAAACTCTGACGAATAATGTCCTTTTTTACATCGACCAATGAAGCAGCTAAACCCGCTGCCATCGAATTTTGCGTATTGTGCAAACCTTTAAGCGATAATTCTTTTGTTGGCATACTCAAAAAGTTATTTATGGTGTTAATAATTAGTTGATCGTTTTCGATAAAAGCCTTTGTTTTTTCGCCACGCTCCATGGCAAAAGGATAAATGGCCGACTGTATGTTGCGTTTTGCCATTTCGGCCTTTATCACAGGGTCGTTTTCCCAATAAATAAAGGCATCGGCTGCCGTTTGGTTTTGAATAATACGAAATTTCGAGTTCACATAATTCTGAAATTTGTAATCGTATCTATCCAAATGGTCGGGCGTAATGTTGAGCAAAATAGCAATATCGGCTTTAAAGTCGGTCATGCCATCGAGCTGAAAACTACTGAGTTCTAGTACGTAATAATCGAAATTTTCGGTGGCCACTTGTAGCGCAAAACTTTTACCAATATTGCCCGCCAAGCCCACATTGAGACCCGCATTTTTGAGCAAATAATATGTAAGAAGTGTTGTTGTAGTTTTTCCGTTGCTACCAGTGATACAAATCATTTTGGCATTGCTGTATCGACCAGCAAATTCGATTTCCGAAATTACTGGCGTGCCTATTTCGCGCAGTTTTTTTACGAGCGGCGCTTTGTCGGGTATCCCCGGACTTTTAATCACAGTATGCGCATCGAGTATTAATTTGGGCGTATGCTGCCGCTCTTCCCAGGCTATGTTGTGTGCGTGCAACACAGCTTTATATTCGTCGGATATTGCCGAAAGGTCCGAAACAAACACGTCGAATCCTTTGGTTTTGGCCAACACAGCCGCACCTGTACCACTTTCGCCAGCTCCTAAAACTACAATTCGAGCTCCTCCAACCTCCCCACTAGGGAGGCTTTGTGAATTAGTATTGTTATGATTAGTTGTATCTTCCATTATCATTGTTCTTTAAGTCCCCTATGGGGGATATAGGGGGCTATCTAATTTTTAATGTAATAATTGTTATTGCAGCCAAAATAATACCCACAATCCAAAAACGAATCACAATTTTCGATTCGGGCATGGCTTGCAAAGGTTTCTGAAACAATGCATCGATGCCCGCATTGCCCTGCTTTTGGAAATGATGGTGCAAAGGTGTCATTTTGAAAATGCGTCTGCCTTCGCCATATTTTCGTTTGGTAAATTTAAAATATCCCACCTGCATCATTACCGAAAGACTCTCCACCAAAAACACGCCACAAAGTATGGGTATGAGCAATTCTTTGCGTGTTACGATGGCAAAAACAGCAATAATACCGCCCAATGTTAAACTGCCTGTGTCGCCCATAAATACCTGTGCTGGAAAAGCATTGTACCACAAAAAACCAATGGTAGCACCAATAAATGCGCCAGCAAAAATGAGCAATTCGCCTGTGCCCGGGATGTACATGATATTCAAAAATTCGGCATAATTAATATTACCCGATACGTAGGCCAATATCCCCAATATCACACCCATAATGGCCGACGAGCCTGTAGCCAAACCATCCAAGCCATCGGTAAGGTTGGCACCATTCGAAACAGCAGTAACAATAAATATTGACGCTAAAATAAACAATATCCAACCATAATCTTGCGCCTTTTCGCCTGCCCAAGTAAATGCATCGGCATAATTTAAATTATTGTTTTTGAAAAACGGAATGGTCGACTTGGTCGATTTCACATCGTTTTTTGCATAGGTAACATTTTCAACACGTTGGCTTTCGCCTTTAAACTCGCTATTTTCGCGTATCACAATATCAGGACTGATGTACATGGTTAAGCCCACAATCAAACCCAAGCCTACTTGCCCTACAATTTTGAATTTGCCTTTTAAGCCTTCTTTGTTTTTTTTGAAAACCTTAATATAATCGTCTAAAAAACCAATTGTGCCAAGCCAAACAGTTGTAACCAACATCAATACAATATAAATATTGTTGAGTGCCGCAAAAAGCAAAGTGGGAATGAGTATAGAAATAATGATGATAACGCCGCCCATGGTGGGTGTACCTTTTTTGCTCATTTGTCCCTCGAGACCTAAGTCGCGTATGGTTTCGCCAATTTGCTTTTTTTGCAGATAGTCGATAATTTTACGCCCAAACATTGTTGAAATAAGCAAAGCAAAAATAAATGCCATGCCTGCCCTGAACGATATGAAGTTGAACATACCAGCACCTGGGAAATCAATCGCTTTATCGAGATATGTAAATAAATGATACAACATTTGCTTTTTTGTTTTATTGGTTTGTTATATTATTCGCCTATTATTTAAAACTATTTATTCGAAACATTTGCGCACTTCCTCGCGGTCGTCGAAATGATATTTTACGCCTTTAATTATCTGATAATCTTCGTGTCCTTTTCCGGCAATTAGCACAACATCGCCAGGCTGTGCAATGGCGCAAGCTGTTTTTATGGCTTCGCGGCGGTCCACAATGGCCAGGCTGCGTGCTTTATCGTTCATATCGAGACCAGCAAGCATGTCGTTGAGTATGTCTTGCGGCTCCTCGAAACGTGGATTGTCGGATGTGAGTATCGCTTTCCAGCTGCCATTCACCGCCTCGCGTGCCATCATGGGTCGTTTGCCTTTGTCGCGATTGCCACCACAACCCACCACAGTAATGAGTCGGCCATTGCCTTGCAAAATTTGGTTAATGGCACCAATCACGTTGTTGAGGGCATCGGGCGTGTGCGCATAATCAACAATGGCGGTGTAGCCTTGTGGTGCGCGCAAAGTCTCGAACCTACCAGCTACCGAATGCAACGAACTAATGATGGTGAGCACTTCGAGTTCGTCCTCGCCCAACAACACTGCCGCGCCAAACACAGCAGTTAAGTTACTTGCATTGAATTTGCCAATGAACGAAACATTGATTTCGCGGTTGTTCATGTCGAGCAACATGCCATCGAAACCATGTTCGAGAATGCGTGTTTTGAAATCGGCCATGGTGCGCAACGAATAGCTGAATTTTTGCGCTTTTGAGTTTTGCAACATCACCAAGCCATTTTTGTCGTCGATATTTGTAAGCGCCTTCGCTTCGGCCGACAAGTCGTCGAAAAAGCGTTTTTTTGCCTTTAAATAGTTTTCGAAAGTACCATGATAATCGATATGGTCGCGTGTGATATTACTAAAAATGGCTACATCGAAGTCGAGACCCGCAATACGACGTTGGTCGACAGCATGCGAACTCACTTCCATAAAAGCATGCGTGCAACCTGCCGCAACCATGTCAGCCAACAATTTGTTGAGCCTCAATGCATCGGGCGTTGTGTGTGTAGCTTCAATGGCCTGCCCATCGATATAGTTGCAAACAGTCGACAACAACCCCACTTTGTAGCCCAATTTACGAAAAATATCGTAGAGCAATGTAGCCGTAGTGGTTTTGCCATTGGTGCCCGTTACGCCCGTAAGCTTTAGTTTTGTCGAAGGATAATCGTACCAAGCATTGGCGGCATGACCAAGCGCTTCGAGGCTATTTTCAACTTTCAGATAGCAGATATTATCCACAATATTTTGAGGCAAATTTTCACAAACAATGGCTTTAGCTCCTTTTTCGATGGCAGCATCGATAAAGTCGTGCCCATCAACAGCTGTGCCTTTGGTAGCAAAAAACAAAGTGTCGTTGTCGACAAGGCGCGAATCGAAATGTATGTTTTTTATGTCGATATCGGCATTGCCAATTACTTTGCTTGATTGTATTTTTATTGTCAATTGTTTGAGTAACATAAGCTATGTTTTATTTAGTCGATTATTGCAATGATAATATTATAGTAGTGCCTTTTTGTAATTTACTGCCAGGCTCAAAGCTTTGCGTCACAACTTTTCCGCGACCCGCAATTTGAACTCTCAAGCCCAATTCGCTCAACAAATATATGGCATCGCGTGCGCCCATGCCCCGCACATCGGGCACTTGGTTGGCAATTACCCGCAAAGGTGTTGCGCTTGCAGTAGTTGTTGAGCTGTGCAGCTTTACCCATCCTGCATCGCTATTGCTGTGTGCAATGTTAAGCATATTGAGTATGGTGCTTGTGTTGCGTGCATTGCCATTTTTTATTTTTGGTATCATGCTATATTGCTGCATACTGTCAACAGGCAATGTTACAACATTGGCATTGGTTTTCATGGCCATAACACGCTCGGCAATGTCGCGAAAAACGGTGCCCGACATTCTACCACCCGATGGCGTTCCTTTGGGTTCGCGTATGATAACAACACAGCTGTACAAAGGATCGTCGGCAGGAAAATAGCCCGCAAAAGCCACTTGGTAATTTTTGCCGCCAGCTTTGTAACCTGCACGACCTTTCGACATGATGGCCGTACCTGTTTTACCTGCAATGCGTACATAATTCGATTTTGCTACTTGGGCGGTACCAAGTTTGCCCTCCACTACACCAAGTAATGACTCTTGCACAATTTTGAGCGTCGATGCTTTGCAAATACTTTCGCTCATCACAACAGGCTCAAAAGTTTTAACTACCTGTCCGTTGCGCTGAATTTCTTTTGCCAAATAAGGCTTCATCATTTTACCATTATTGGCAATGGCATTGAAAAATGTTACGGTGTAGATAGGCGGAATTTGCGTTTCGTAACCTATTGATATCCACGGCAGCGAAATTGCCGACCACGACTTGGATGTTTTTGGATGTTTGATTCGTGCAACAGCTGCGCCCGGAATTTCGATATTGAGCGGCTCGGTAAGCTTCATTTTGTAAAGTTTGTCGATAAACTTTCCGGGGTCTTTGCCATAAGCTTTCACTACAGCTTTCGAGATACCAATATTCGACGATGCATGTATGGCTTCGGAAAGTGTGATAGTGCCATAACCTCCTTTGTGTCGGTTGTGGTCGTTCATGGGTCGATTGTGAAAAAAGTACTGTCCTTTGCCAGTGTTTATGGTGTCGGTAGGTTTTGCCTTTCCTTCGTCGATAAGTGCCATAAAGGCAGCCACTTTAAATGTAGAGCCTGGCTCGGCCATGTCCGACACAGCACCATTTTTTAATTCGGCAAATTCGCCACTTTGCAATCGATACATGTTCGATATGGCTTTTATTTGTCCGGTGGCAACTTCCATAACAATTACATAGCCCTCTTGTGCGCCAAAAGCTTTGAGACTGTCGACAAGAATTTTCTCGGCAATATCCTGTATTTCAACATCGAGTGTCGACACAATGTCCAACCCGTCGGTAGGTTCAACCTGTACGTTTTCTTGCCAACGGTTGGCCACTTTCACACGCGATGCAATGCCAGGCTTACCCGTAAGTTGGTCGTCGAAATAAAGTTCGAGGCCATTTTTAGCGCCTTTTTCTTCGTGCAAATACACATCGCCAATGGTGCGCGAAGCCAAAGAGCCAAATGGTTTTACACGATTGATATATTCGTTGTAAATAAGACCACTGCGGTTGCGTCCTAAGCGGAAAAGGGGCATTTTTTGCACATCTTTGAGTTGCGAGTATGTTATGCGATGCGGATAAATGCGCAAATTACCCGTTTTTTGTTTGTAGCCACGCACTATCATTTGTTTGTATTGCTCTTTTGTGCGGTCGCCAAAATAACTGGACAAAGCTATGGCAAGCGAGTCGACATTTTGATAAAACAATTCGCCTTTGTTTTTCTGAAGCGCCTCCACGCGTGTGTCCATCATTATGTGATAGCTGGGAATGGTGCTGGCCAACAATCGGCCATCGCTCGAATAAATATTGCCTCTATTGGCTTTTACAGGAATGTTGTGTTTGAAATTGCGCGAGCCAGCCTCTATCCATTTATCGCCCTCAACAAATTGTATTTGAAATATTTTGACAATAACGAGCAAAAAAAGCACTATCATAATGGCATACACAATGCCAAAACGCAATACTATTTTATTTCTTTTCTCAGCCATAATTTTATTTCAAAATTGTAAATATCATTTTTGTTTTGGGGTTTCCACCACTATCGGCGGGCGGTCGGGCTCGTACAAAACGATGCCCCTTTCGCGCACCATGCGTTCAATGTTCGACTGTCGGGTAAGGCGCATCAGCTGTGCCGAAATGGTAAGTGCCTCGTATTTTGCATCTTTTATTTCTTTGTTTATTTGTATTACACGTGCCAACTCCGTTTCGTACTGATACCTATTACCTATATACAAAAATGTAAGTAGCGCAATCATCAATATCAGCTTATATTGCTTTCTAAAAAATTTTTTGGTCCAAATATCGCCATTCAGCAAATCGCGCACAGTGCTCGACTTGATGTCCGAGAAGTCCTCACTTCCTATTATGCTTTGCCATATTTTACCGAACCACGACATAGATTACTATTTTTTTTTATCGTATTACTTTTTAGCCAATGCGTTATTGAGCATCGCAGCACGCAGTTTTGCACTACGGGCGCGGGGGTTGCTGTTCACTTCCTCGTCGGTAGCCACAATAACCTTGTTGTTTACAGGTTTTAATGGCGAAAGCACATTGCCAAAAAAATCTTTTTCTTGTTTGCCTTCGAAGTTACCTGTTTTGAAAAAGTTTTTCACCAATCTATCTTCGAGCGAATGATAAGTGAGCACAACTATGCGTGCATCGGCATCGATGGCCTCGCTGGCTTGTTGCAGCAACGATTTTAGCACATCCATTTCTTTGTTCACTTCAATGCGCAATGCCTGAAATACGCGCGCCATGTCTTTTTTCTCTTTTTCGCGAAAGAAAAATGGTTTCAGCACTTCGATAAACGGAAAAATACGATCGAAAAGCGCTTGTTCGCGTGCTTTTACAACAGTACGTGCTATTTTGCGTGCGTTGTGCAATTCGCCGTACAAATAAAATACATCGGCCAAAGCCTCTTCGCTGTAAGTGTTAAGAATATCGGCAGCCGTCAGTTTTGCTTTTTTATTCATGCGCATGTCAAGCGGAGCATCGAACCGAAACGAAAAGCCACGCTCCTCCTCGTCGAAATGGTGCGACGAAACACCTAAATCGGCCAACAAACCATCAATTTTATCGATGCCATGGTAGCGCAAAAAATTGCTTAAATACCTGAAATTGCTACGCACAAAAATAAATCGTGGGTCGTCGATACGATTGTTCAATGCATCCTCGTC
>CAZEVV010000103.1:0-10256 GCA_964515675.1 uncultured Paludibacter sp.
TAAAGATAATCGGTTTCGGTGACATTACCAAATTCGTCGATGTCTTTTTCGTAAGTGTCTAATTAGTAGTAGGTTGTGTTTGTTTGCTGATTTTTTTGCAAGCATTTTTTTAATAGGACGTGGTGTATTTAGTTTTTTTCAAAACCAAAATGGGCTCCGAAAATTGTACATTGCTGCACATTTCGAAGCCCACGGCTTATATAAATCATAAAAAATAATCTATCTTTTTGCCTTATAAGTGGTTTATTTTTTGAGTTTTTCTTCAATTTCTTTTACACTCATCCTAAATCCTTTGTCGGTTTCCATTAGGTCGGTTACAATTTTGCATGCATGCAATACGGTGGCATGGTCGCGTTGCCCTATGGTGAAACCAATTGACGAGAGTGAATTTTTTGTGAGTTGTTTCGAGAGGTACATGGCAATTTGACGGGCTTGTACCACTTCGCGCTTGCGACTGCGTGTTGAAATTGCATCGATAGAAAGTGCAAAATGCTCGCATACAATATCACGAATTTTCTCAACAGTGTTGTTACGCGGCGTTACGGCAACAATACGTCCAACAACTTTTTCGGCCAAATCCATGTCGATGGCCGTATTCATAAGTGTTGAGTGTGCAAGCAACGATACAATAGTGCCTTCGAGGTCGCGCACATTGTCAACCACATGTTCGGCTATAAAATCCACCACTTCTTCGGGTATTTCGAGCCCGTCGCGGTAAATTTTACTGTTCAAAATGGTTTTGCGCATTTCGAAATCGGGTTTTTCAATTTCGGCCGACAAGCCCCATTTGAAACGCGTTAGCAAACGTTGTTCCAAACCTACCATTACCAATGGCGAGCGGTCGGAGGTGAGAATGAGTTGTTTGCCCGATTGGTGCAAGTGATTGAAAATGTGGAAAAAGGTGTTTTGGGTTCCTGTTTTTCCTGCAAATTCTTGTATGTCGTCCACTATCAAAACATCGATGGTTTGATAGAAGTTTAAAAAGTCGTTTTGCGTATTGTTGCGCACAGCATCGGTGTACTGAATTTGAAAAGTGTTGGCCGACACATACAATACACGTTTTTCGGGATGCAATTGTTTTGTCATTACCCCAATGGCATTGGCCAAGTGCGTTTTGCCAACGCCCGATTGTCCGTATACCAAAAGCGGGTTGAAAATCGTTTTTCCAGGCTCGTTGGCGATGCTAATGCCAGCCGTGCGTGAAAGTTTATTGCTATTGCCTTCGATTAGATTGTTGAAAGTGTACGAAGGGTTGAGCTGCGGGTCGATTTCGGGCAGCTTGGGTTTGTTGTATGGGTTGTGCATAGCATTGGATGGCTGTTTGGCGGCCACCTTGGGTTGTTGCGATGCACTGGGTATTTGTGTGCCTTTGTTGCTTGTTTTGTCAATTAGTACACGATACTCTAGTTTTGTGCCGTTTCCAATCACACGGTACAATGTCATACGTAGAAGATCGATGTATTTCTCTTCTATATATTCAACAAAAAACTGACTGGGTACCTGAAGAACAAATACACTGTTCTCGTATTTTAAGGCTACTATAGGTGCGAACCAGGTGTTGTAGGATGCTTCGCTAATGTTGTCTTTAATTACATTTAGGCAACGACTCCATAATTGTTCGTGATGATTGGACATAATTTTAATACACTCAAAAATAATCGGTTTTTAACTCATTTATCAAACTCACAAAAAAACCTGAAAAGTATTTTTTACGACAAAGCTTTGTCATATGGGCTACTTTCAGGACTACAAAATTCGAAAAGTTTTTTCAATAAAAAAAATGGCTTTTTTTTTGAGTTATTTAATTCTTTTACATCTATTTTGTTTTCAGGCACTTACATATTGCTGTTGTGTATCAGTGCTTTATATGTAATGGCTTTGTAATATAGCTGATTGTAAGTATGTTAACAAAACGTAAGCAATTGTTGATAACTATTTAATAAAACAGTCGAAACTCTTGTTTTTAAAAAGGTTTCGACTGTAATTAAATTGTTGATAAATTTATTTGTTCCAACAACGTTATTTAGAATGAATGTAAATTATTTTTGCTCAGTTTTTTTGCCGAAAAGCGAAAAATGTACATATCTTTTTGGGTGTTCTTTTAAGTCGATGAGCAAGCGGTCGGCGCTCGCTGCCGTGTTCGAGAGGTTGATATACAGGTTTTTATCTTTTAGTAGCATGCCTACAGTGCCTTCGCCTTTGTTAATGTTGTCGGTAATAAGGTTGAGGTTGGCAATTGTTTGATTTACGCTTGCAATGGTTTGCGCAAAGTCGATATTTTTCAAATTTCCGCTCACAACTTTAAAGTCGGATGTAAGTACTTTTACATCGCTTAGTATTAATGGCACATCTTTGCTCATCATGCGGTTGAGTTGTGTCGATGTTTGTGCCAATTGTGTAGTAGTTGTTTTTATTGCGCTTAGGCTTTGGTTGAGCTCCTCGCCATCGGTAATTTTGCGCACCGATTTCAGTAAAGTGTCTACTTCGAACAATATGTTTTCGATTTTTGGCATTAAATCGCCCGAGAGTTGGGCCATGAGGCCTAATGCTACGTCGGAGCGCAATGTTTCGGCAGGTGCGTAATATTGGTTGTTGGTGAGTGCGGGGTCGAAAACCAATTGCAAAGCCTTGCCGCCCATCAATCCATTGTCGAAAAGTTGTAAACTTGCCGATTTGGGTATGCGAATGTCTTTGCTAACCGAAATTTTTACCCTGAAGGAATTGTCTTTGCTAAAATCGTAATTTACGGCCTCCACTTGTCCCACTTTAAAACCTTTAATGAGCACAGGCGACGATGGTACTAAACCGTCGATATTGTTGTAATCGGCATAATAATAATTTACAGGCGAGAAAATATCAACTCCTTTTAAAAAATTTAAACCAAAATAGCCTATTAAAATTGCAGCTATTACCAGAATGCCGATTTTTACTTCGCGGCTAAAGAACTTTTTATTCATGTGTTTATGTTTTTATTTTTTTTTGATGTCACATGGACATTTCATCTGTTTTTTTTAATAATGCATTGCGACTTTGTTTTTTGCAATTGCTTTTGTTGTTTATGTACGCAATACTTGCATCGAATGCTGAATGTTTGTTTTATTTTATTAATTTTAATGCCTCGTTTGCACTCATTTTTGTGTTTCCAACAAATGCAATAATAAAGCATCCGGGAAATTTTTTCGATAATTCGCGTCGAAGTGCTTGTATTTTGTTGTAATCGGTTTCTTCGCCAATGGTATATTTGTACAACCCACCTTCGATGAAATAACTCGAGTCTTTCTCGCCTTTTAGCTCTGCCGAATTATTGTTGAGGCGTTTTGCGCTTGCCAAAATTTGCACTTTAAAAACCGGTTGATTTGCCGAAAAGGCTGCACTCACTTGCTGTTGTGCTGTTGTGCTGCTTGTGTTTGTTGCTGTGTTTGTTGTTGTGTTTCTGTTGTCGTTTGCAGTGTTTGTTTGCGGCGCCTGCTCGGTTGGCTTGTTTGTTGGCGTGGTACTTTCGGGCTGATTTATGATTTCGCTTGGATAGTTGCCTGCAATGTAAACCCCCGATTTTTTGTCGTAATCTTTTTTGAATGCCACAAATGCGTTGAAAATTGAGTTCGCCAAACTGTTTTGTCCAGCTTCGCTTGCCATAAATCTTTCTTCTTCGCGGTTGCTAATAAAGCCCAGTTCGATGAGTATGCTCGGTGCTGCTGTGCGGTGCAAAACCCAAAATCCGGCTTGACGTACACCACGGTCGTGGCGGCGCGAGTTGCGTGTGAATTGATTTTGTACCAATGTTGCCATCTCAATACTTTTGTCGATGTATTTGTCTTGCATAAATTCGAACATAATGTACGAGTCGACCGAGCGTGGGTCGAAGCCACTGTATTTTGTTTTATAATCGTCTTCGAGTAAAATAACTGAGTTTTCGCGCATGGCCACTTCGAGGTTGGCTTTCGAGTTGGTGAGTCCGAGGGTAAATGTTTCGGTGCCATAAGCACTTGCATTTTTTGCCGCGTTGGTGTGTATGCTAATAAATAAATCGGCATGATTTTGATTGGCAATATTAGCGCGCTCTTGTAGTGTGATGTATTTATCGGTATTACGGGTGTAAACTACTTTTACGTCGTTGAAATTTTTCTCTACAAGACTGCCAAATTTTAATGCTACCGAAAGGTTAATGTCTTTTTCGCGCGAAATGGCACCCACAGCACCGGGGTCGTTGCCACCATGGCCGGCGTCAATTACAAGTACAAATTTTTTAGCTTGTGCTTGCGCTGGCTGGGCCATTACTACCATAAAAAGGAAAAATACAAATCCGATAAGTTTAAAAATCCTTGTATGCCTGCTCATAATCATTCGCCTTCATTTATTTTTAATACATGATGCATTGAAACAAATACTATGCAAAATTAATGCTTTTATCTTGTAAATATAGCTAATGATAAGCTATTTTATAAAATTAATCATAAAAAAAGGTTTTGCTATGATATTGCAAGTAATTTTTGACTAAATTTGCCCATCGAATATTTAAATGATTTATGAAGCTCAATGCTTGTGCATAAAAAACTATATATCAGTTCAATACGACTTATGCTGTTTGTTGTGTTGTGTGTTGTAAATGCCCATTTTGCCATCGGACAAAGTGCGGCAACAAACAATACAAGCACCGACGTACGCACCGATTCGATAAATACTGCACAATTCAACTTGGCAGCGGATAGCGTTTCGAACTTGGATACTACTCAGAAAAAAAAGCCTGAACGTATTGATGCGCCTATAAAATATACAGCCAACGATTCAATAATTTTTACGGGTAAAGGTGTGGCATACATGTTTGGGTCGACCGATATTAATTATCGTACAATTAATTTAAAGGCCGATTTTGTACGTATAAAAATGGACAGCAGTTTGTTGTTTGCCCGTGGTTCGGTTGACGATAATGGCGCTCGCATTGGTTTGCCCGTTTTTTCTGAAAACGAAAAGTCATACGAATCGAACGAGTTGACCTATAATTTGAAAACGCGCAAAGGCTTTATTCGGCAAGCTGTTACGCAAGAGGGTGAAGGTTATATTATCAGTAGTCGAACCAAAAAATCGGACGATGATGTGCTTTGTATTGCCGATGCCAAATATACAACCTGCGATTGTCACGATCATCCGCACTTTTATTTAAGCTTGTCGAAGGCCAAAGTAAAGCCCGGCTCGTTTATCGTTACTGGGCCTGCGCACTTAGTAATTGCCGACATTCCTTTGCCGGTGGCTATTCCGTTTGGTTTTTTCCCTTTTACGAGCGATTATTCGTCGGGCGTTGTAATGCCCAGTTATACCGATGAACTCACACGTGGTTTTGGGCTTACCAACGGTGGTTATTATTTTGCTATCAACGATTATGCCGACCTCGAAGCAAAAGGCGATATTTACACCAAAGGCACATGGGCATTGCGTTTGAATTCCAATTATATTAAAAAATATAAATTCAGAGGGAGCTTGTCGGCCGAATATAGAAACGACGTAACAGGCGAAAAAGACATGCCAAATTACAATGAGAGTAAGAATTTTAGTTTGCGTTGGTCGCATACGCAGGACCAAAAGGCAAATCCAAATTTCAGCTTTTCGTCGAGTGTAAATTTTACTACTGGTGGTTTTAATCGCAGCAATATAAATAATTATTCGCGACCCGATATCAATTCGCAAAGTAATACTTCGTCGACAATAAATTTAACGAAACGCTTTCCTAATATCCCTCAGCTCAATTTGTCGGCTACAATGTCTATCAATCAACGTGCAAAGGATTCAACTTTAAGTGTTAGTTTTCCATCGTTAAATATAGGTTACAGTCAGTTTTATCCATTCAAGCGCAAAGTTGTTGTTGGGTCGGAGCGTTGGTACGAAAAAATTAGAATGTCGTACACAGGAGTTTTGGCCAATAGCATCGATAATGTGAAGGAGAGTGAGTTTCTTAAAAAATCGATAACACGCGATTGGCGCAATGGTATGCGACACTCAATTCCAGTGTCGGCATCATTTACATTGTTTAAATACATAAATATTTCGCCTTCGTTTAACTACACCGAGCGGTGGACACTCAAATCGTTCAATCGCGAGTGGGATTTTGACCAGCAAAAAGTTGTAACAGATACGATTAACGAGTTTCGTCGCGTGTATGATTTCAATACAGGCGTTTCGGCATCAACAAAACTGTATGGTTTTTATATCCCGAGTCGCAAATTGTTTGGCGATAAAGTCGATCGTATTCGTCACGTAGCAACACCTTCATTGTCATTTAATTATACCCCCGATTTTGGCGATAAACGCTGGGGCTATTGGGACAGTTATTTACGTAGAATACCCGATGCCATAAATCCCAATATCGTGAATGAAACAGAGGTGTTTTACAGTCATTACGAAGGAACTTTGTATGGCGGTCCGGGGCGTGGTAAAAATGGTAGTATATCTTTCAATCTGCAAAATAATGTAGAAATGAAGGTGCGTAACGATAAAGATACAACTTCGAAAGAAGCATTCAAAAAAATTAGTTTAATCGATAATTTAAGCTTTGGTACAAGCTATAATTTGGCTGCCGATTCGTTTAATCTGTCGAATATATCTGTGGCATTGCGCATAAAGTTGAGTCAGTCGTACACATTGAGTTTAAATACAAGTTTCGACCCCTACATGATTGGCACAACAAGCACAGGCAATTTGGTGCGCATAAATCAATTGCGTTGGAACAATGGTTATTTCCCTCGTTTTATGGGTACAAGTACATCGCAAAGTTTTAATTTGAGTAATAGCACTTTTAAAAAACTTGCCGAACGGTTTGGAAAAGAGAAAACAACAACGAGCAATGCGGGCAATCAAAATGGAGATGAAAATGAAGGCGATGAGGGGCAAATGACGGGCGCTTCGATGGAATCGACACCAAGTCAGGCAGTGGGCGAATATGCAAAAGTAAGCATCGACTGGAATGTAAATTTTACATATACATTGACTGTAGGCCCCGATTTGACGCAATTTGTGCCCGAACGCAACGATTATAAATTAATGCTCACACACAATTTTAGTATGAGTGGAAATTTGAAATTAACACCCAACTGGAGCTTTAGCTTCAACCCAACATACGATGCGACAGCCAAGAAATTTACGTATTTGGGAATAAATGTTAGTCGTAGCTTGCATTGTTGGACAATGACAGGAAGTATTGTACCCATAGGTTTTTACAAATCATACAGTTTTAGAATAGGTGTGAATGCAAGTATGTTACAAGACCTTAAATACGAAAAACAAAGCGAGCCTCGTGCGAACAATATTAATTGGTTTTGAGTTATATGTAGGCAAATAAATAATTGAAAAAAATATTACAACGAAATAACCCCAAAAAAGGATTAAAAATGAGAATTACAGCAAACAAATCGGTATCAGCAGAATATGAATTATATGTTGATGGTGAAAAAGAAGGCGAATTGGAGCTTATGGAAAGAGCTACGCCCGAACAGCCTTTGAGTTTTATTTATGGTGTTGGCATGATGTTGCCAAAATTTGAAGAAGAGCTTTTTGGTATGGCAGCAGGCGATGCATTCGACTTTGTAATCAATAATGAAGAGGCTTATGGCCCTTATGTTGATGAAAATGTTATCGACCTCGATAGAGCAATTTTTGAAATTGACGGCAAACTCGATACAGAAATGGTTTTCGAAGGTAATGTTGTGCCATTAATGGACAACGAAGGCAATCGTATCAACGCACAAGTTGTGTCGGTTACCGATGCGCATGTGAAAGTTGATTTGAACCACCCTTTGGCAGGCGAAAATCTACACTTCAAAGGTAAAGTGCTCGAAGTACGCGAAGCTACCGACGAAGAACTTGCAGCTTTGCAAGGTGGCGGTGGTTGTGGTTGCGGTAGCGGTGGTTGTGGCAGCGGTAGCTGTGGCGATGGCGGCTGTGGCGACGATAGCGAAGGTGGCTGCGGTAGCGGCTGCGGATGTAGCTAATGCCGTAGGTGTAAAATAGTATAAATTTAAAACGCAGAAACATTGCTAAGTGCTTGTTTCTGCGTTTTTTTGTTTGCGAAAAAATAATATTTCAAATTCACCTAACTGAATCAAACATCAGATTGTAATTGCTGACTAATGCGCAGTGTTACTTTTGGTTGTTAATTCAAGTTGCTTTAAATTAGCTCTATATAACTCCTCCTTTAGGCGTTTAACCCCTCCCTCATACTTCATGATGTAAACATAACGTAGGAGGGATGGGTTGGGGAGCTAATTATTTTCGTTTTATTCCTATTTGTTTTTTACATTGCCATAAGTTTTCGAATATAACAATCAACATTTTAGCATTTTTCACTATCTTTGCACTCAATAATTTAAACGAATTAAATAGAGCTTAAAACGATGAATGTAGAACAGTTGATTCAACAGGAAGTTTCGAAGGCTGTACAAATGCTATATGGCTTTGAGACAAATGCTTCGGACATACAAATACAAAAAACAAAGAAAGAATTTGAAGGTGATTTAACAGTGGTGACTTTTCCGTTTGTGAAGCCTGCGCGCAAAGCCCCCGAGTTTGTAGGTAACGAAATTGGAAATTATCTTATACAAAACAATACTGTTTTTACAGGCTTTAATGTGATTAAAGGTTTTTTGAATCTCAATATCTCACGCAGTTATTGGATTGAATTGTTGAATGCGATTGCTGCTGCCGAAAATTATGGTGTCGAAGCTGCCAATGCCGATGCACCAACAATGATGATTGAATATTCGTCGCCCAACACCAATAAGCCTTTGCACTTGGGACACATTCGCAATAATTTACTCGGATTTAGTGTTTCTGAAATTCAAAAAGCAAATGGTTGGAAGGTAGTGAAAACCAATATTGTGAACGACCGTGGTATACATATTTGTAAATCGATGTTGGCATGGCAAAAATGGGGCAATGGCGAAACACCCGAAAGTTCGGGGCTCAAAGGCGACCACTTAGTGGGAAAATACTATGTGGAATTCGATAAACATTTAAAGGCTGAAGTAAAAGATTTAATGTCGAGGGGTTTAACTGAAGATGAGGCGAAAAAATCGGCTTCGCTTATGCTTGAGGCTCAAAATATGCTTTTGGCATGGGAAAATAACGACCCCGCCATACGCGAACTTTGGGAAACGATGAACAGCTGGGTGTACGATGGTTTTGATGTAACATACAAAAATTTAGGTGTCGATTTTGATAAAATATATTACGAGTCGGATACTTATTTAACTGGAAAATCGGAAGTGGAGCGTGGTATGGCTGAAGGTAGCTTTTATCAGCGCGACGATAAATCGGTGTGGGCCGACCTCACTGCCGATGGCCTCGACGAAAAATTGTTGTTGCGCGCCGATGGCACTTCGGTGTACATGACGCAAGATATTGGTACAGCCAAAATGCGCTACAACGACTATAATATCGACAAAATGGTATATGTGGTTGGTAACGAGCAGAATTATCATTTTCAAGTATTGTCGATATTGCTCGATAAATTAGGCTACAAATGGGGCAAGGATTTGGTGCATTTCTCGTACGGAATGGTTGAGCTGCCCGAAGGAAAAATGAAAAGCCGCGAAGGCACTGTTGTGGATGCCGACGATTTGATGGAGGAAATGATAAATACAGCGCGCGAAACATCGGAGGAGCTTGGCAAACTCGATAATTGCAGCGAAGAAGAAAAAGAAGCTGTTGCACGAATGGTAGGTTTGGGCGCTTTGAAATATTTTATTTTGAAAGTGGATCCGAAGAAAAATATGACTTTCAATCCTAAGGAATCGATTGATTTTAATGGTAATACAGGGCCATTTATTCAGTATACACACGCTCGTATCAAGTCGGTAATGCGTAAGGCTACCGAACAAAATATTGTTTTTGGAACAAAAATTGATACGCAAATCGAAATATCAGACAAAGAAAGTAATTTGATTCAACTTTTGTCGGATTTTCCGCAAATTGTAGCAGAAGCTGGTCAGGCATTTAGCCCTGCAATTATTGCCAATTATTGTTATGAGCTGGTGAAAGAATACAATCAGTTTTACCACGATTTCAGTATTTTGAAAGAGGAAAATGTTGACTTAAAAGTTTTTCGTCTGAATCTTTCGGACAATATTGCTAAAACAATTAAAACTGGAATGCAGCTTTTAGGTATCGAAGTGCCTGAAAGGATGTAAATTTTAAATTCTAAATTTGAAGATTTGAAGATTTGAAAATTTGTCCCGATTGCTATCGGGATTGAAGATTTTTAGTTCAAT
>CAZEVV010000104.1:0-3037 GCA_964515675.1 uncultured Paludibacter sp.
CTTTTGCATCCGATGCTCAACATCAACATTCGGGGGCCTGTGCCGAAATCATTCATCACCTCAATCACACGAATTTTAATTTCGACATACAAAATATCGATTTGTCGGCAAATGTAATTTTGCTTTACAAATTAAAAAGTAAAAGCTACATAGCAAAAAAACTGGCAAACTACTACAGCCAACTATTTAACCGACCTCCACCTACCATAGCTTAAATGCTAAATCACCTCACACAATAATGCACTTTGCCATAATTACATTTAACGAATGTTGCAAAATATTGGATTGACGCAAAAAAATCTTCAATCCTAAAATCATCATTTACAACTCATTATAGAAATTTGTATTTTGCATTAAATTTACATACAAATAACGCATGGTGAAAAGCTTAGAAGTTTTTCGCCCAGTTCTCGGATTGTTCCATTTGCGGCTATGCACCTTTGCGGTATTTACATTAAACAAAAACTATTCAATTAGTGCTTAGCTTATATAAAATCAATTATTCGAAATAAAGTGATTGCACGAAAATGCGCAATTTTCGTGCATTATTTACAATTACAATACATAATTCGACAAATAAAAATTGTCCAATACAAAATTAAAATGAAAAAAACTTTCTTTTTTGCAATGGCGTTGCTATTGCTTAGTGTACAGCACGTTGCGAGCCAGGCGCAATACATATCACCTGCCAATTTCGAAGCCGACCATCAACGTCCCAAAGCTACCGACACGCATTTGCACGGACACACAGTTTTGAAAGGTACCGACGAGCACATACCTTATGTTACAATTGCAATAAAAGGCACCACCATAGGCACAGCATCGGATGCTACGGGTCATTATTATCTAAAAAATTTACCTACTGGCAAAGCTACAATTGTTGTATCGGGGGTGGGCTACAAAAGCATCGAAAAAACACTTACGCTCAACAAAGGCGAATCGATAGAGTTGCATTTTGAACTCGAAGAAGATGCCGTAATGCTCGATAATATTGTGGTTTCGGCCAACCGTAGCGAAACAAGTCGTAAAGAAGCTGCCAATATCGTAAATGTTATTGGATCTAAAATTTTTGATGCCAGCAATGCGGTATGTTTGGCCCAAGGTTTGAGTTTTCAGCCTGGATTGCGCATCGAAAACAATTGCCAAAACTGTGGTTTTCAGCAAGTACGCATTAATGGCCTCGAAGGACCATACTCGCAAATTCTTATCGACAGTCGCCCCATTTTTAGTGCTTTGGCTGGCGTGTATGGCATTGAGCAAATACCAGTAAACATGATTGACCGTGTGGAAGTTGTGCGCGGCGGCGGCTCGGCATTGTTTGGTTCAAACGCCATTGCAGGTACAATCAACATTATTACCAAAGAGCCCTTAACCAATTCGCTTAACATTAGCAATTCGACCACTTTTATTGGTGGTAGCTCATCGGATGTAAATACAACGGTAAATGCCTCCATGGTATCCGACGATTACAAAAGTGGTGTAACCATTTTTGGTGCTACTCGCCAACGCCAAGCTTGGGATGCCAATGCCGATGGATTTAGCGAGATAGGTTTGATAAATGCACGCAACATTGGTTTTCGCAGCTATTACAAAACCAGTACACAAAGCAAACTCACACTCGAATACCACAATTTGCAAGAGTTTCGCCGGGGTGGCAACAACATGCATATGCCTGCACACCAGGCCGATATTACCGAGCAAACCGACCATAACATAAATAGCGGTGGTTTAAAATTCGATATTTTTAGTCGCGACTACAAACACCGTTTCAATATTTACAGTTCGGCACAACACATAAAACGCGATAGTTATTATGGCGCCGGACAAGACCCTAATGCCTATGGCGTAACCAAGGATTTGGCTTTTGTAAATGGCATGCAATATGTTTTGGCTATGGATAAATTGATTTTTATGCCAGCCGATCTTACCGCAGGGTTGGAGTACAACTACAATCTTTTGTCGGATTTGCAACCTGCTTATGGCCGAATAATTGACCAACCAGCAAATATTTTTGGTGGATTTGTGCAAAACGAATGGAAAACAAAAAACACCAGCATATTGCTTGGTGCAAGGCTCGACTTGCATAGCATGATGGAAAAACCAATTGTTAGTCCACGTATAAGCTTGCGACACAACCCCAACCAGTTTATAAATTTACGTGCGAGCTATGCCAATGGCTACCGAGCGCCGCAGGTGTTCGACGAGGATTTGCACATTACAGCCGTTGGTGGCACTGTGCAAGTAATTACGCTCGACCCCGACTTGCGTCCCGAGTCGTCGAATAGCTTTAGCCTTTCGGCCGATTTAACACAAGACTTTGGCAGCACTAAAACCAATCTTTTGGTTGAGGGATTTTACACCGACATACACGATATATTTTTAATCGAAGAAAATGGTTATGATGATATAACAGGACATCAAAAACTTATACGCCGCAATGGTTCGGGGGCAGTAGTTAAAGGCATCAACATCGAAGCTAAAGTTATCCCAAGTGCAAAACTGAACATACAAATGGGTGCTACATTGCAACAAAGCAATTACAAAGAAGCCGAATCGTGGAGCGAAAACGAAAATTTAGATCCTCAAACACGCATGTTTCGAGCACCCAACAGTTATGGTTACATAACAAGCATTTGGAATCCCACAAAAGCGCTCGCACTATCATTCACAGGTATTTACACTGGTTCAATGCTCATGCAACACTTTGGCCCCGAAGCCGAATTGGACAAAGAAGTAAATACACCGTCGTTTTTCGATGCAGGTTTAAAAGTATCGTATGATTTTATTCTTTCGAAAAACAACAAATTGCAAATCAATGCGGGCATTCAAAATATTTTCAACAGTTTTCAGCAAGACTTCGACAGTGGCGAAGAACGCGATGCAGGTTATATTTACGGCCCATCGTTGCCACGCTCGTTGGTTATAGGTTTAAAGTATAGCTTGTAAAAAAAGCCTCTCAATATACCACTTTGTTGGATATTTTTAAACACAATGACAAAGATTTGTTGAATCACAAATAATTATTGAAACACAAAGA
>CAZEVV010000104.1:3137-10242 GCA_964515675.1 uncultured Paludibacter sp.
TGTCTTCGTGTTTATATCTTATAACGTCTCCGTGTTCTATCTTTGCGTGTCTTCGCGACTTTAACATCAAACTCCCTCAAACACTTTTTTATTCGCATTATTTTTGATACTTTTGCAACGCATTAGCGAAAAATGAGTAGAGAAGAAAATGTCGGAAAATTACATAAAAAAAGCATTTGTTTTTTTATTGGCTATCGTTTTGATTTTTACCACAATAAGTTTTGTAGGTGAGAAATTTGATTTTGGCAATTGGGGGCTGAAACCTGTCAATTTGTTTGCCGATGTCGTAAACGAAACGGAGCAAAATCCGTTTACCGAATTGTCGTACGACGATTTGGCGCATGTTTCGACAAATACCCCAAGCGAAAAACCGCACGCAACAGACACAACAACACACAACACACAGGAAGTTTACATCCCCGATAGCATTCGCTTTAACACACAAGCAGTGCAGTTAGGTATTGTTCCAATAATAAATTTCAGCAACAATTACCACCCGCTCGATGGCCTTATAACACGCATGCTGAAGGCAAAAAAAGGACAAGCAAAGGTGCGCATTGCTTGGTATGGCGACTCGTTTACCGATGCCGATATTATGGTGAGCGATTTGCGCGACACTTTACAAACTGTTTTTGGAGGCAATGGTGTTGGCTTTGTGCCCATTACAAGTGAGGCACCTGGCTATAGGCGATCGGTGGTGCATAGCTTTGGCGGGTGGAATACGAAATCGGTGATACACCATGCACGATCGGGAAATTTTGGCATCAATGGCTTTGTGTACCGCCCCGACTCGGCCAATTACTTGCGCTATGCCGCAACAAAAAGCTTTAAAAACACACGTAAATTCGATTTACTAAAACTGTTTTACAAAGCCAATCGCGACATTGACACGCGCATTGTAATAAACGATACGCTAAAAATGAAGCAAACATTGCCACAACAGTCGAAACCGGGCATGGTAAGTGTTTCGCACAAAAACATTGCAAAACTCAAAATCAATTTCCCACACACCAGCGGTGTCGATATTTATGGGGCATCGCTCGAAGATAGTACAGGCGTTTATATTGATAATTTTTCGATAAAAGGCAATTCGGGCATTGGATTAATGGCTATTCCGAACGAATATTTGGCTGCATTCGACAGTATGCTCAATTACGATTTGATTGTTTTGCAGTTTGGACTGAATGCAATAACTGCCGAAACACGCGATTTTTCGGGCTATATGCGCAATATGACCAGACTTATTGCTAAATTACGTGCTTCGTTTGGCGACACGCCCATACTTGTGCTCTCGGTTTCGGACCGCAGCGAGCGCCGACAAGGAAACTACGTTACCATGCAGTCGATAAAAGGCTTAGTGGCAGCGCAACAAAAAATGGCGGCCGATAACAAAGTACTGTTCTGGAATTTGTACGAAGCCATGGGCGGCGAAAATTCGATGGTAGCATTTGTCGATGCAAAACCACCATTGGCCAATAAAGATTATACGCACCTCAATTTTTTGGGCGGTAAACGCATAGCAAGTGTTTTTGCCAAAAGTTTATTCGTAGAGGTACAAAACTACGAAGAAAGGAGAAAAAACATTGTCGAAAACAATTAATTTTAAAGCATTAATTATAGCAATGGCATTTTTGTTTATTGCTATACCAAACAATGCACAGGTGCGTTTGGCCAATATTGCGCAACAACACAAACATTTTGTTGGGCAAAATGACAGTATCGTTAATGTAGCGCAATTGTACGGTTTTTTCGACAAATTAAAGGCTTTGCAACAAGGCGATAGTGGCATTGTGCGCATTGTACACATTGGCGATTCGCACATACAAGCCGACATACTCACAGGCACAATGCGTCAACTTTTTCAGCAAAATTTTGGCAATGCAGGCCGCGGACTTGTTGCCCCCTTGCGCATAGCAAAAACCAACGAACCAGCTGATTATCGCTTAAGCTCGGATAACAAGTGGGAGATTGCAAGTATTAGAAAAGCACAGAACCCATTTATGCCAGGAGTTTCAGGCGTTTCGATCGAAAGCAAAGACACAATAATTAGCCTTCGACTTAAAACAAATTTCAGAAACGACACCGACAATGCATTTAATAAAATCGATTTTTTAGGCAATAATACATCAAAATATCCACTCATTTTTATCAAAGATTCGCTCGATGAAGTGCGCGCGCTAGCTGTTTTCGACAATGACAGTCTCAGCACGGTGCATTTGCCAAAACTATTGAATAATATCGAAATATTTACAAGTAATGATGTACGACTCGATGCTATGTTGCTTTACAACGGAAAAAGTGGTGTATTGTACCATAATATAGGCATCAATGGAGGTCATATTTCCGACTATAACCGTTCGCCACGATTATTTGAGCAACTCAAACTTTTGCAGCCAGATATAATCATTGTGTCGTTAGGAACCAACGAGGGGGTCATTAGCAGCATAAGTACCGACAGAATAATATCTGACCTACAAACATTTACAACAAATTGCTCGAAAGCCAAAATTTCAGCACCACTGTTGTTGCTAACACCATTCGACAATTATTTTCGTCGGAAAAACTACAATTTACACTTAGCAACCGTAAGGCGAGGCATGCTTCAGTTTGCCAACCAACAGCAAATAGCTTTGGCCGATATGTATGCACATACAGGCGGTTATAAGTCGGCTGCAAAGTGGCGCAATGCGGGATTGCTGCGTGCCGATGGTGTGCATTATGCACGCGAAGGATACGAGCTACAAGGCATGTTATTGTTTAATGTATTGATGAATAATTACTTTATATATGCAGATTGATTTTAGTAAAATACTCACCGAATTGAGCTATCAGCCTGGGCAACCCATGATTTTTAGTAGTGGATTGTTTATGTTACTTTTTACTGCTTTTTTGGGTATTTATAGCTTCGTTTATAAAAACGAACGTAAACGCATACTATATCTTATTGCTTTTTCGTTGTTTTTTTATTACAAATCGAGCGGTTGGTACGTATTGTTACTTTTGTTGGCTACATATTCCGATTTTCATATCGCAAGGCGAATGTCGCAAGTGGTAAATAAAGCTGGACGCATTGCATTGCTTGTGTTAAGTTTGAGTGTGAATTTGGGTATGTTGCTGTATTTTAAATATACGAATTTCTTTTTCAGTATGTTTCACAATATGGTGGGCAGCTCGTTCGACCCCTTCGATATTTTCCTACCTGTAGGCATTTCATTTTTCACTTTTCAGAGTTTGAGTTACACCATCGATGTATATCGACGTAATCTTTTGCCATTGCGAAAAATAACCGATTATGCCTTTTACATAACATTTTTCCCACAAATGGTAGCCGGGCCCATTGTGCGCGCGTCCGATTTTATACCGCAAATTCACACCACACCATGGGTAACAAGAGTCGAATTTGGTCGCGCAATTTTCCTTATTTCAACAGGTTTATTCAAAAAAGCAGTCATTTCCGACTATATAAGTCTTAATTTTGTCGACCGTATTTTCGACAATCCAATGCTATATACTGGCCTCGAAAACTTGGTAGGTGTTTACGGATATGCTTTACAAATTTACTGCGATTTTTCGGGATATTCCGACATGGCCATAGGCATTGCCTTGCTCATGGGCTATCATTTGCCGCTCAATTTCAACTCGCCTTATCAGTCGGCTAGCATTACCGAATTTTGGCGCCGATGGCATATTTCGCTCTCCACTTGGCTGCGCGATTATTTGTATATTTCGTTGGGCGGCAATCGAAAAGGAAAAATTCGCACCTATATCAATTTGTTCATTACCATGCTTTTGGGTGGTTTGTGGCATGGCGCTGCCTTGCGTTTTGTATTGTGGGGCGCCATGCACGGTGTGGCTTTGGCTGTCGAAAAATTCTTTGTTTCAATAACAAAAAACACTTTAGGTGCTTGGTCGAAACCTTTCAAAATACTCGTTACGTTTCATTTTGTTTGCTTCAGCTGGATATTTTTTCGAGCCGAAAACATGGAAGTAGTAGGACAAGTATTAACACAAATTTTTACAGCATTCAACGTCAATATTCTGGGCGACTTCATTGCAGGCTACCCACTTGTTTTGACGCTTATGGCCGTGGGATTTGTATTGCATTTTAGTCCAATTAAGCTCGAAAAATACTTCGAAAAGCAAATTACCGAAGCACATTTTGCAGTAAAGATATTGTATCTTTCGGCTGTAATTTTCATAGTAATTCAACTAAAATCGGCCGAGATTCAACCATTTATTTACTTTCAGTTTTAATATGTATCTACTCAATTCCCAATCCTTATAAATGAGGATTTATTGGGTTTTATCCATAATATATGTTCATTTAATCGGCTTTTATATTGCTAAAAAACACATTATATTACGAAATTTTTCTTACTAATAAACGCAAAAAAACACAAATTGAAGCACTGAACAATTACAAAAAGACTTTGCGATTCAAATAAAATGTATTGTATTTCATCAATTTCAAGCGCAAAAAAATGCAATATTTTGCAGATTATTTGTATTAATATCAGTGTTTATTCAATAGATTGTATTACTTTTGCAGGCGTAAAAAATCCATACAAAATAGGCGATTTTTATTCAATTTTGCAACCTTATTTCTTCGTTACAATTTCATTTGTATGTGTGCACTCATTAAATAGTAGACTTATTTTTTTTCAAAAAATAGTCTTCTTTTTATTTCAATATCAAAAACAATTACATATAAAAATTTGGCATTTCCATTCGATTTTACAACAATTCGAACGGACAATGCAAATAATTTATTTGTAAATTTTAATGTTCTCAATCAATCAAAATAAAAACAATTATTAAAAAAAAGTTTATGAAAAAACTGATTTTAGTATTCTTCGTGTTTGTAGCCATGGCTGCTCAGGCGCAAACCAACCTTCAGGTTCAGTACGATTTAGGTAACGGTCGTAAACACTTTACATCGACGCTCGAAATGTTTAAACCCGACAAATGGGGCGATACATTTTTCTTTGTCGATATGGAATTCAATGGTGGTGCCGAAAAACATCCTTCGGCGGCATATATGGAAATTGCTCGCGTACTTAAATTTTGGGAAGGCCCACTCGGTGTTCAGCTTGAGTATAATGGCGGTTTGCTGTTGGATAAACAAGTTGTAAATCAATTTTATAGAGAAGGTTATTTTATCAACAATGCTTATTTGGCGGGAGTTGATTATGCTTGGCACGATAAAGATTTTACTAAATTTCTTAATTTGAAGCTTTTGTATAAAAATATACAAGGTAAAAATCCAGCATCATTTCAAATTACAGGTGTTTGGAATTTGAATTATCTAAACAATAAACTAACATTATCAGGCTTTGCCGATTTTTGGAGAGAGAATTCAGTTAATATTTTCTTAACAGAACCACAAATATGGTACAATGTATCAGAAAACCTTTCATTGGGTGGTGAAGTTGAATTTGGTTATAACTTTGGACCAGTGAATGGTTGGAAAGTTTGCCCAGCCATTGGTGCAAAATGGAAATTTTAATCAAATAAATACAGATTATTATGTTAGAAAAATATTTCAAACTGAAAGAAAACGGCACCAATGTGCGTACTGAGATAATTGCAGGTATTACTACTTTTCTTACCATGGCTTATATTTTGGCCGTAAATCCAGGCATACTTTCGGCCACTGGCATGGATGCTAATGCATTGTTCACAGCCACTGCGGTTGCAGCTATTGTAGGTACTTTGGTAATGGCTTTGTGGGCTAAATTGCCTTTTGCTCTTGCACCAGGCATGGGTCTTAATGCTTTTTTTGCTTTCTCGGTAGTTTTAGGCATGGGTCACACATGGCAATTTGCGCTTACAGCAGTGTTTATCGAGGGTATTATTTTTATTTTCCTCACCATGTTCAATGTGCGCGAAGCCATTGTTAATGCAATACCACAATCACTCAAAACTGCTATCAGTGCTGGTATTGGACTGTTTATTGCATTTATTGGTTTACAAAATGCTGGTGTAATTGTAAAACATGATGCAACGCTTGTTCACCTTGGCGATATTACTTCGGGCACTGCACTACTGGGCCTTATCGGTATCATTATCACTTCAGTACTTATTATCAAAAAAGTAAAAGGCGATTTGCTCATCGGTATTGTTGTAACAGCACTTATTGGTATTCCTATGGGCATAACACAATTCAATGGTGTGGCCAGTTTGCCGCCTTCGTTGTCGCCAATTTTTATGCAATTCGACTTTTCGCAAATTCTTACTTTCGATATGCTGATAGTAGTGTTCACCTTCTTATTTGTTGATATTTTCGATACTTTGGGTACTTTGGTAGGCGTGTCGAGCAAAGCAAAAATGCTGGACAAAGACGGACGCATACCCAATGCGAAAAAGGCTTTCATGGCCGACTCAATAGGCACAACCGTAGGTGCAATGTTGGGTACTAGCACAGTAACAACTTATGTCGAAAGTGCTGCAGGTGTTTCGGAAGGTGGTCGTACCGGACTTACAGCGCTTATTACAGCCGCTTGTTTCTTTTTGGCATTGTTTTTTGCACCCATTTTCATTGCAATTCCTGGTGCAGCTACAGCACCTGCATTGGTTTTGGTAGGATTGTTTATGTTGTCGCCCATCAAAGATTTGGATTTGACAGATTATTCAGAAGCCATTCCAGCATTTATTTGCATCATTGCAATGCCGCTTACATATAGCATTGCCGAAGGTATTACTTTGGGCTTATTGGCTTATGTGTTTTTGCATATTTTGTCGGGGCAATTCAAAAAACTCAGCATTGGCATGTATGTATTGGCTGTGTTATTTATATTGAAATATATTTTTATTTAACAGCCATTAAATAAGTTATTGAATTTCAATAAATTTAGAAATAAACACAAAGAGCGCAAAGTTTAAATATATCGATGAATGTATAGTATAATATTGGCCGCTTGGCTTGTAAAGAAAGTATGCTAAGAAAAAAAAACTTAGCCGTTTTTCGTTGCAGCTTAGTAAATTGCGTTCTTTGCGTCTGTCTGCGCTGCATGCGCGGAGTTTGTAATTCAATGAGATGATAGGATCTGATACGCTCTGACCTGTAAAAGGCAGAATTAAATGTTAGGTTTCAACATTATAATTC
>CAZEVV010000105.1:0-10221 GCA_964515675.1 uncultured Paludibacter sp.
ACCGAACGAAAAAAGGCAGAAGATGCTTTACGCGAAAGTGAAGAGCGTTTTCGTGCTACATTTGAACAGGCTGCTGTGGGTATTTCGCAGGTGGGTTTGGATGGTAGGTGGTTGCGGGTAAATCAGCGATTGTGTGATATAGTGGGGTATGATCGCGATACGCTTTTAACTTTATCATTTCAGGATATTACGCACAAAGATGATTTGCAGAACGATTTAAATAATTTGCAACTTTTGTTGGCAGGCAAAATTCAAAACTATGCCATCGAAAAAAGATATATCCATAAAAATGGTTCCATTGTATGGGTGAATTTAACTGTTGGTTTGGTGCGCGATGCATTGGATAAGCCCAAGTATTTTGTGTCGGTTATTGAGGATATTACACATAAAAAGATGGCCGAAAATGCTTTGCGCGAGAGCGAGGAGAAATTGAGCAAACTGTTCAATACAATGACTGAGATTGTGGTGATGCACGAGTTTGTGTTCGATGAAAACCAACAGCCCATCGATTATCGTATATTGGACTGCAACCCTGCATTTAGCAAATACACAGGTATCGATAAAGAAAATGCCGTAGGTAAGTTGGCTACTGAGTTGTATTCAACCAATATTCCGCCTTATCTCGAAACGTATGCATCGGTTGCTCTCAATGAAACATCATTGGATTTCAGAACTTACTATCAACCTTTGGATAAGTATTTTTTAATATCGGTAGTGTCGACGCGAAAGAACCGATTTTCGACTATCACTACTGATATTACAGCAAGCGAAAAAATGCACCGCTTCATCGAAGAAAAAAACAAAGAACTCGAAAATTATATATATGTGGCCTCGCACGATTTGCGTTCGCCATTGGTCAATATACAAGGGTTTAGTCAGCGTTTGCAAAAACAAAGTTCGCAACTTGCACAGGCTTTCGAGCTTATGAACGAGCGTAGTGAGTGTGCAAATTTGGCCAAAACCATAGTAAATACTGAAATGCCGAAATCGCTCGATTTTATTCTCAATAATGTTAGCAAAATGGACATGCTCATTGGTGGCTTGCTGCAAGTGTCGCGTACTGGCCGACTGGCTTTGCAGCCCGCGCTGGTTGATATGAATGCGTTGATGGCAACATTGCTGCGTGCTTTTGATTATCAGCTAAATGACTTTGGTGCAAATGTCGAACTGAAAATGCTTGATGCTTGTTTTGGCGATGCAAATCAGTTGAACCAATTGTTTTCGAACATAATAAGCAATGCAATAAAATACAGAGATAGCAGTAGGTCGTTGAAAATTGCAGTTGCATCGAGCGTGAAGTACAACAAAGTTGTGTACAGCATAAGCGACAATGGCATTGGGATATCGGAAAAACAATTGCCCAAAATTTGGGATATATTTTATAGGGTTAATAATAATGTTGAAGCCCCTGGCGAAGGCTTGGGTTTGAGCATTGCAAAGCAAATTGTATATAAACACAAAGGTCGTATTTGGGCCGAATCGGTTGAAGGTAGCGGTACAACATTTTTTGTTGAACTGTTGCGTGAGAATTTTTTGGAATAGAAGATAGTGGTAAGCGGCAAGCGGTAAGCAGCAAGCGTATTGATTTTTCATTTTTCATTTTTCACTTTTAAAAATCTAGTTTATGAGTAATTACAAAGAATTGGTAATTTTAATTGCCGAAGATGACGATGGTCATGCCGAACTTATAATTGAAGGTTTAAAAGAATCGGGGGTATGTAATGCAATATTGCGTTTCGGAAATGGCCTCGAAGCATGGGAGTTTTTAACGAATGCCAAGCCCACGGGCGGACGCGATGTGGCTAAATCGTATTTATTGCTTTTGGACATTAATATGCCTATGATGAATGGGGTTGAATTGTTGCAAAAGATTAAAACGAATGATAATTTAAAAGAAATACCTGTGGTTATGCTAACAACAACCGACGACCCTCGCGAGGTGGATGAATGCTACAAACTGGGATGTAATATGTACATTACCAAGCCCGTGCAGTTTGCAAAACTTGCCGAAGTGCTCAATCGCATTGGTTTGTTTTTTCAAATAGTTAAAGTAATAAATTAAAAATAATAAATATGAGAAATTTCCCTAACACAATTCTTGTAATTGAAGATGACTTTGGATTAAATGAACTGATTTGCGAAAAAATTCGCGATTGCGGTTTCGAAACACATTGTACTACTACGGTGCCAGATGCCGTGGCATGGCTTGTCGACAATACACCGGCATTGATGATTGTTGATTATCATTTGGTGGGCGTTACTGCCTACGATTTTATTGATGAAGTGCGCGCAAAGGGTTTACATTTGGCGCCATTTGTGGTTGCCACAGGACAGGGCGACGAGCGCATAGCAGTTGATATGATGAAACTTGGTGCACGCGACTATGTGATAAAAGACGCCAATTTGCTCGAATTATTGCCTGTTGTTGTGCAACGCATAATGGCTGAGCTCGATCACGAAGTGTTGTTGCGCAATGCGCAGCGCGAAACCGAGCTTACCAAACAAACCTATGTCGATATTTTTAATACCATTACAGAAGCAATATACATACTCGATGAAAATTATGTGTTTTTAGATGTAAACAAAGGCGCTGAGCAAATGTATCGAATGACAAAAGGGGAATTTAATGGTATGACACCGGCAGATTTGTCAGCTCCGAATAGGAATGACTTAGGACAACTTATTAATCTACTGGAACGCGTTTTTAAAACAGGTGCTCCCGGAAAATTTGAGTTTTGGGCAGTGCGTTCGGATGGCGAAGTGTTTCCCAAAGAGGTGGTGTTAAGCAAAGGAAAGTATTTTGGGCGCGATGTAATAATTGCCACTGCACGCGATATTACCGAGCGAAAACAACACGAAGATGCTTTGCGGAAAAAAATTGAGGAATTGGAATATCTGAACAAATTTATGATAAATCGTGAGTTGCGAATGATTGAAATGAAAAAAGAAGTGAATGAATTACTTCTGCAAATGGGACAAGAAAAGCGTTATTTGTGATGCAAAGTTTTATTTGATGAGTAATTGTGTTTGCAAATTTGAGATTGGACATTTTTTTAATTTTTACACTAGCATATCAATTTCTTTTTTTCTTTCTTTTTTAATAAAACTTCATTCTTTTAATGCTTGATAATGAAGTTTTTGTAAATTGTTTTGGGAAATTTTATTTTGGTTGTTGATAAATAAATATTTCGAAAAGCTAGATATTTCAAAAAAATGTAATAGCTTTGCAAACGCAAACGGTTCACAAGTATTATCCGATATTTGTGATGAAAAGGGAATTCCGTGCGAATCGGAAACTATACCCGTAGCTGTAAGCTCTAAGCCTCCCTAAATCCCTCCACAGGAGGGACTTAAAAGAGGAAAATGAATTGAACAACACTTTTGCCACTGGTCTTTATTCCCCTCCTGTGGAGGGGTTAGCGAGGCTGGGAAGGCGTTCGATATCGGGAGCGAGTCAGAAGACCTGCCGTGTGCGTTTCATTGTTTCGGGCTTTCGGGTGAAAGGCAACGAACGGTACTGTGCTGACATTTTTTTTGCTTAGAAATGTGCTTTTGCTGTATTGTTGGGTTTTTTAATTCATCTTTGTTGAAGTTCGAAATTGTAATGATTAATAATTAGTCAGTTATAATTTTTTTGAAGTAAAAAAATGAAAGTATTTAAAACCCTTGTGTTGCTGTTCGCCATTTCAACAACTGTGTGTGCGCATGTTCCGTTTCTCAAGCCCAATCAGTTCAATGTTTTGCACAATCGCTTGCAAATTGAGTCATCGTTTACCGAAGACCCTTTTCAGGCCGATTTTGCTATGTTGTCCGACGAGTATTTTATTGTATCGGCAAGTTTGGAGCGAAAAAATATTATTCCAAGTTTTAAAACACAGGCAGCGGTTTACCTCGAACCTCAAATGAGCGATAGCGGTACCTATCGCATACATTCGGCCTTGCGCAAAGGTCCCAAATATAAAGGTGTAGAAACTGATAATGCGAAACTTTATTTTGCCAACGATACGCTCAAGCATAAAGGTAAATCCATTCAACTACAATACTATAGTAGTGCCGACACTTACCTAACATTAGGAAAAAGCAATTACAAACCTTGTTTTATGAACAGAGGTGTTGAAATTATTCCGTTACATTCGCCTAACGATATTGTACTGCATACGCCAACAAAATTTTGCATTTATTTCAATGGCAAGCCCGCTCCCAATGCACGGGTTGTAGTAGCGTACGACAACGACCATTATGTAACAGTGCCTTCCACCGATTTGTATGATATTGAAAACGCTCGCAGCAATAATATCTATGCCAATGATAGAGGCGAATTTTATTTTAATCCACAAAAAGCCGGTTTGGTATTGTTGTTTGTAACCATTCACAAAAAAATAAATAACACCCTGTGGGAAAGTTACAACAATTCGTTGACACTCGAAATACAATTGCCTGATGTGGTTGGGAAGAATGTTTAATTGAAAATTTAATAATGTATTATTTATGGAAACTTTTATTGTAAAAAGAGATGGCAAAAAAGAAGCTTTCTCGCTCGAAAAAATCAAAAGCGCCATTCGCAAGGCTTTTTTGTCGGTAGGTAGTTTTGCCACCGACGATGTGATTACCAATATCCTTAGTCGTGTAAATATCAGTAATGGGCTTACGGTTGAAGATATTCAAAATCAGGTAGAAATTGCGCTTATGGCTGAGCGCTATTATGCTGTGGCAAAGTCGTATATGTTGTACCGACAAAAACATCTCGAGGACAGAGAAGTACTCGAAAAACTCGAGTTTCTGATGGATTATTGCGATGCCAAAAATGCTGCTACCGGAAGTAAATACGATGCCAATGCCAATGTCGAAAATAAAAACCTTGCAACACTTATTGGTGAACTGCCTAAATCGAACTTCATTCGCCTCAATCGCCGCATGCTTACCGACCGCATAAAGGAAATGTATGGCAAGGAGTTGTCGGACAGGTATATAGACTTGTTGAATCAACATTATATTTATAAAAATGACGAAACGAGCCTGGCAAATTATTGTGCAAGCATTACCATGTATCCGTGGCTCATTAATGGCACTGTGGCCATTGGCGGAAATTCAAAAGCGCCTACCAATCTGAAATCGTATTGCGGTGGTTTTGTGAATATGGTTTTTATGGTGTCGAGCATGCTCAGCGGTGCTTGTGCTACACCCGAGTTTTTGATGTATATGAATTACTTCATCGGGCTCGAATTTGGCGACGATTATTACAAAGAAGCGGACAAAATTGTTGACTTATCGAAAAAACAACGCACGCTCGATAAGGTAATTACCGACTATTTCGAGCAAATTGTTTACTCCATCAATCAACCTACAGGCGCACGCAATTTCCAGGCAGTTTTCTGGAATATTTCGTACTACGACCGTTATTATTTCGAAAGCCTTTTTGGCGAGTTTTATTTCCCCAATGGCACACAGCCGCATTGGGATTCGATGAACTGGCTCCAAAAGCGGTTTATGAAATGGTTCAATCAGGAGCGCACCAAAACCGTACTTACATTTCCGGTGGAAACAATGGCCTTGTTGAGCGAAAATGGCGATGTAAAAGACAAAGAATATGGCGACTTTGCAGCCGAAATGTACGCCGAAGGGCATTCGTTTTTTACTTATATGAGCGACAATGCCGACTCGCTGAGTAGTTGCTGCCGCTTGCGCAACGAAATTACCGACAATGGTTTTAGCTACACATTGGGCGCAGGTGGTGTTTCAACAGGGTCGAAAAGCGTGCTCACCATCAACCTGCACAGATGCATACAACATGCTGCCCGGCGAGGTATGCACTATTACTTTTTTCTGGAAGAAGTGGTGGATTTGGTGCACAAAGTGCAAAATGCATACAACGAGAATTTGAAATATATGCACGAAAAAGGCATGTTACCACTTTTCGATGCGGGTTATATAAATATGAGCCGGCAGTATCTTACCATTGGTGTAAACGGATTGGTTGAGGCGGCCGAATTTTTAGGCATCGAAATATCCGATAATCCCGATTATTTAACTTTTGTGCAGGAAGTGCTAGGGCTGATTGAGAATTACAATAAAAAATATCGAACCAAAGATGTGATGTTTAATTGCGAAATGATTCCGGCCGAAAACGTAGGCGTAAAACATGCCAAATGGGATCGCGAAGCCGGCTTCACCTCCAAGCGCGATTGCTACAACAGTTATTTTTATGTGGTGGAAGACGAAACGCTTAATATTGTGGATAAATTTCGCTTGCATGGTCGTAAATATATCGAGCATCTTACGGGTGGCTCGGCTTTGCACATGAATTTGGAAGAGCACCTGAGCAAGGCGCAATACAAACAATTGCTGCGCGTAGCCATTCAAGAGGGTTGCAACTATTTTACTTTTAACGTGCCCAATACCATTTGCAACGATTGTGGACATATCAATAAAAATAAATTGCACGAATGTCCGGCATGTAAAAGCACCAATCTCGATTACCTCACGCGCATTATCGGATACATGAAACGCGTGAGCAATTTCTCCGAAAAACGACAGGTAGAAGCTTCAAAACGCCATTATGCTACGGTATCACAGTTATAATATTGTTTTTCAGGAAGTGCCCGATGAAGTAACGTTGGCTATCAACCTAAGCAACTGCCCCAACGGTTGCAAGGGTTGTCATAGCCCAAATTTACAGCAAGATATTGGCCAGGAGCTCGACGATGCTGTTGTGGAAAGTTTGCTGCACAAATATGGCGATGCTATCAGTTGTGTTTGTTTTATGGGCGGCGATGCCGAACCACAAGCGGTGCAAAGGCTTGCCGCATTTATAAAAAATACAACCCGCACACAACTCAAAACAGCCTGGTATTCGGGCAAAGCAAAATTGCCCCAAAACTTTGCAACTGAGCATTTCGACTATATAAAACTGGGTCCATATGTCGAAAAACTCGGCGGCTTGGATGCGTCAACAACCAATCAGCGCTTTTATAAAGTCGAAATTTCGGGCATTTTAACTGATAAGAGTCATTTGTTCAAAAGGCGACATTTGCATTCGCCTTTCAAACAGTAATTTATGCGCTTAACTCAAATTTCTATCGCACAGTAACCATTGTAGCACCAAAGCCATATTCGCGAAACGAGGCATCTTGATGGTAAAAAGTTTTGTAGCGTGTTTTAAGTTGTTTCAAAATTTCGTTGCGTAGTACACCCTCGCCTTTGCCATGAATAAACACAATTTTTTGCCCTTTCTTGTTTTTGTTTTCGTCGATTACGGCATGAAATCGTTCCATTTGCAATGCCAACATATCGGCATTGTTGAGTCCTGCTGTGTTGTCGATAAGTTCGGCAATGTGCAGGTCAACTTCAACAACATCGTTGCGCATTTGTGTTTTGTTTAGCTTTTTCACCCGTGGCTGTGTTGCGCTTTCTTTTTCGAACATGGCTGCTTTTAGCGCTTTAGCGTCGATATTGTTCAGCTTTTCGCGTTCGGCCTCGGCCAAAACATCAATCAAAAAGCAAGGTTCGTCGAAATAATCGTTTTCGGCAAAGCTATGCAGTTTGTAAAACTTTACAACATTAATTTTTATTTCGCTATCAATTGTTTTTTGCGTGTCGTAGTGTTTGTCGGTTTTAAGTGCAATTGCTTGTACACGAACATTTTCCCAGTCGTTTAAACTTTCTTTTTTTATGTCACCAAGCGCTTCTTGCATGTTGGGCTCAATGGTGCCAAATGCAAAACTTTTGCGCTGTTTGGGCTCGCCAACAACAATATTGTAAAAAAGCAAATAATTGCTGTCGTTTACCAAATAACACTCGTAATTGCTTGTTTGAAGCTGTTTTATGTCGATTGCGAAAAATGCCAATTGCACATTCAGCTTATCGCCGTAATTTGTTTCAACCCAATCGAATGTTTCGGGCACACGCACCTTTGGCTCGGCCTGTGCATGTGGCAACTGCGCATTTGTTTGTGCTGTCACATTGCTATTGTGCGAGGCTGTAAAATCTTTTTTCACAAAATTTGTGCTTGGGTTTACTTCGCCCACAAAAACACACTCGCGCTCCAAAACAGGGATTTCGAAACCCTCGGCATCTTCCACAAAAATCAATCCTTTGCCCTTGTCGATGCGCACCACACGACCACCACCTACTGCGTTTAAAAAGCGCACATTATCTCCTATTTTTATCATCGTTTTTAAATGTTTTATTCAATATTATCTTCAATATTATCTTCAATTTAGCTTGCTTAGTTGTTTTTTTTATTGTTCAAATTTTATAATCAATCGGTCGTTATAAAATTAGATAATGCAATGAGAGTCAGCATTTACTCAGCCTCTCAGCTCAAGGCCTCTCCGCAACCCACTCTACAGGTGAGGGGGGTGTGAACAGGGGACTGAAACTGGATGCAGTTGAGCGATATACATAATTTACGTTCATTGATTTGACTGTTTTTATTGCGAAAATTACATTTTTTGCGCTGCAATGTCGCTGAAAATGTCAAATACAGAACATAGCGAAGTGCTGAGTAATTACGTCGAAACGCAAAAATGTTGCAAACTCTTCATTGTTGATTTGTAGTGCAAAAATAGTTTTTTTTATCCTAACAATTGCCACCTTTGGCTTACGAAAACATTTTTTAAGCAGCGGCTTAGCTTAGACTACGCACACTTTTGAACCAATTTTGTAGTAGCAAATGTTGAATAAAAATGTGTTTTGATACAGAAATGAAATAAAAATCGCAAAATATTTTCAAAATTCAAACTAAAAATGTATTTTTGTATGATTTTAGCAAAATTATGGCCAATAAATACGATGGATTGATAAGTGCATTCGAGACAAAGCTTCGAAAAGTAATTTCGGAGTACAAACGCTTGCAGACTGAAAACGCTCATTTACAAAATGAGTTGGCGCGCAAACAATCCGACTTAATGATGGCGCACAAAGAATTGATTGAGCTAAAAGAAAAAAACAACCATTTGCGCGTTGCTGCTGGTTTGGCGGCCAATAACGAAGAGCGAGATTTGGCAAAGCAGCGTATAAACAAATTGGTGCGGGATATTGATAAATGCATAGCTCTAATAAACGAATAGAGCATTATGAGTACTGATAATAATACATTACGAATTCATTTGGTGATTGGCGGCTTTCGTTTTCCGATGACGATAGCGCGCGATGACGAAGAATTGTATCGCAAGGCCGAGAAACTTGCCGTGAATTGCTTAGAGGAATACCAAAAACAATATCCTCAACGCTCATCCGAAGAGCTTCTAACGCTGGTTGCTTTCCGATTGGCAGTAGCTACATCGAAAATGCATATGAGTCAGGACGTAACGCCCATGGCCGAACGTTTAAAAGCCTTGGATGCCGAGCTTGACGAGTTGTTAAGGGATTGATAGTCAGAAATATTTATTGTAAAAATACCCGCACCGTATTGAAACATGCAAATTGCTATTTGCTCATGTTTTAGTAAGGTGCTTTTTTATTTCAACAAAGTAAATTATTTTTTAATTACATACTAACAAATATAATAACAATAAGAAAATGATAGCTATAATAATAACAGCATTGGTTTCGCTCATTGTTGGCGGTGGAGCTACCTACATGGTGGTGCACACTTTTAACACCCGCCGGCGTCGCGAAATAGAGGCCGAAGCAGAGCTTATTAAAAAAAATAAGATGATTGAGGCAAAAGAGAAATTTATTGCACTAAAATCGGAGCACGAGCAGCAAGTGCAACAGCGCAATGCCAAAGTGCAAGAGCGCGAAGTGAAAGTACAGCAACGCGAAATGCAGTTGAGTCAGCGCCAAAGCGAATTGCAGCGCAAACAAAACGAAGCCGATGCCATGCGCGAAGCACACGAGCAGCAATTGGCAGTGTTGGAAAACAAACGCAAAGAGGTTGAAGCGCAGAGCAAACAAATTCAGCAACAACTCGAGGTAATTTCGGGCTTGTCGGCCGAGCAAGCCAAAGAACGTTTGGTAGAGTCGTTGAAAGACGAAGCAAAAACAAATGCCATGTCGTACATAAACGATATAATGGAAGAGGCCAAAATGACAGCCAACAAAGAGGCTAAAAAAATTGTTGTGCAAAGCATTCAGCGTGTGGCCACCGAGGCTGCTATCGAAAATTCGGTTACCGTTTTTCATATCGATAGCGACGAAATTAAAGGTCGTATCATTGGTCGCGAGGGTCGTAACATACGTGCTCTCGAAGCTGCTACTGGTGTCGAAATTATTGTCGAC
>CAZEVV010000106.1:0-1560 GCA_964515675.1 uncultured Paludibacter sp.
TGTCTCGGTTTTTGGTTCTTCTATCTTTACTCTTTTGTCTTGGCTCTTGACTCTTGGCTCTTGGCTCTTTTGTCTATACTCTTTTATTTCACACTTTCACACATTTACACTTTCACACATTTACACTTTCACACATTTACACTTTCACACATTCACACTTTCACACTTTCACACTTTTACACTTTCACACTTTTACACTTTTACACTTTTACACTGTTTACACATTTACTTTTTACTCTTCACAAAAAAAATAAGCCAGGGTAAAGGTAGGAAAGAAATCGATAAGGGGTAAAATTTCTTCGATTAAATTAATGAAACTACCATAAACTGCTGTTTTGCCACCAAACGAGCGAAAGAAAATGAATGCCGAAAGTGGCGCCCAAAGCACATCGAACCATTCGCCAAAAAATGGCAAAACATAAGTCAACATTCCAATGGCATCCATCACAATACAAAAATATATACTGGGTCTTTTATTCATTGTTCTAATAATTTTCGAACTACAAATATAAATTATATTGTTGGATTATTTTATGAGTTGATTAAAATTGTCAGCAGCCGAATTTCACGAATTTTTCAAACAAGTAAATGACCCCAATTAATTCATATTATTTCGAAAAAATATTGTTTAAACTAATTTGGAATACCTGTATAAAACGACAAGCAAAAAACAACATACAATTTTCGGCAATTTTGATTAACTTTGCAAGATTTTATTTGAATAAATTCAACGTAAATATCTTGGGATTCGAAATAGTAAATTGTAAATAAAGAAATTGTAAATAATACAATGCATACCAAAGAAGAAAAACTAGCGCAATTTTCGCGATTGCTCGATATAATGACCGAATTGCGCCAAAAATGTCCGTGGGACAAAGAGCAAAGTTTCGAAACATTGCGTACGCTTACCATAGAGGAAACTTACGAACTGGCCGATGCGATAATAAAAAAAGACATGGGCGAAATTCGCAAAGAGCTGGGCGACTTATTGTTGCACATTGTTTTTTATGCCGAAATGGCTAGCGAAACAAAGAGCTTCGACATATATGATGTGTGCGAAAAGCTTTGCGAAAAACTCATTTATCGTCATCCGCACATTTATGGCAAAACCGAGGTGGACAATAGTGAACAGGTGATGCAAAATTGGGAAAACTTGAAATTGAAAGAAAAAGGTGGTAACAAAACGGTGCTTTCGGGCGTGCCCATGTCGTTGCCAGCCCTCATTAAAGCCCACCGCATACAGGACAAAGCGCGCAGTGTAGGCTTCGATTGGGAGGAGCGCGAGCAAGTGTGGGACAAAGTGCAAGAAGAAATTACCGAACTAAAAGTGGAAATTGCCGACATGAATAAGGACAAAATGGAAGCCGAATTTGGCGATTTATTTTTCAGCCTTGTAAATGCAGCCCGCTTGTACGACATAAACCCCGAAAATGCTTTGGAACGCACCAACCGTAAATTTACACAACGATTCAATTATCTCGAAGAAAAAACCATTAGCAAAGGCATCGACCTTAAACAAATGTCGCTGGCCGAAATGGATGTGCTTTGGGAAGAGGCGAA
>CAZEVV010000106.1:1660-10104 GCA_964515675.1 uncultured Paludibacter sp.
TAAGCTGTCCCGATAAATCGGGATGTTCGCTTAGCTACCATAAGCTGTCCCGATAAATCGGGATGTTCGCTTCGCTACCATAAGCGGTTCCGATAAATCGGGATGTTCGCTTCGCTACCATAAGCGTTGATTGGCATTTGTAAATCGTAAATCGTAAAATTGTAAATTAAAAAAGATGTTTTATCCACAACATATAGAAGAAAAAATTGACTTTAGCAATATACGTCAATTATTAAAAAACAAATGCGTTAGTTCGCTTGGTGTCGAAAAAATTGAGCAAATTGCGTTTAGCTCCAATTTCGAGCATATTATGCAATTGCTCAACCAAACCAACGAGATGATGCAGATACTTACGAGTGCAACGGACGAAATGCCGATAGGCGATTTCTACGACCTTCGTGAGGCTTTGTCGCGCGTGCGCCTCGAGGGCTTGTTTCTCGACGAAACGGAGGTTTTTAACCTTTGGCGCGCCTTAGAGGCTGTGCGCAAGTTGATTGCATTTCTCTCGAAAAAAGAAGACAACCCCTACCCGCACCTATCGGCACTGATACCTGCTGCCGATTGCATAGTGCTTATTAGCAAACGCATTGATGGTTTGCTAAATAAATTTGGCAAAATAAAAGACAATGCTTCGCACGAGCTAAGTCGCATACGCAGAGACATTCATCAGATTGAAAGTTCGATATCGCGCACACTCAACAGCATTTTACGTCAAGCGCAAGCCGATGGATATGTCGACAAGGACCTCTCGCCTACCATGCGCGATGGCCGATTGGTAATACCAGTTTCGCCGGCTTTTAAACGCAAAATTAACGGAATAGTGCACGACGAATCGGCTACCGGAAAAACGGTTTTCATTGAGCCACAACAGGTGGTGGAAGCCAACAACCGACTGCGCGAACTCGAAGCCGAAGAACGACGCGAAATAATGCGTATTTTGGTGGAATTCACCAATTTTTTACGCCCTTATTTCGAAGATATTATTGCATCGCAATATTTTTTGGGAACGATAGATTATATTCGTGCCAAAGCTATTTTCTCCATCGAAATTGATGCTATCAAACCGCGCATCGACAATGTTTGTCAGCTCGAATGGAACAAGGCGCGCCACCCACTTTTGTTGCTCACGCTCAAAAAACAAAACAAAGAAATTGTTCCGCTCGATATTTTGCTCAACGAAAAACAACGCATTTTGCTTATATCAGGTCCCAATGCCGGCGGTAAATCGGTGTGCTTAAAAACAGTGGTTTTATTGCAATACATGTTGCAATGTGGCTTGCCCATACCTTTGCATGATAGCAGTAGAGCGGGTATTTTCGAGCGTTTATTTATCGATATTGGCGATGAGCAATCCATCGAAAACGACCTTTCGACATATAGCTCGCACTTGCTCAACATGAAGTTTTTCATCAAAAACAGCAATGCACGCACCTTGCTATTGGTCGACGAATTAGGCACAGGCACCGAGCCAATGATAGGTGGCGCTATTGCCGAGGCTACTTTGGAGCGATTTAACAACAACAAAGCCTTTGGCATTGTTACAACGCACTACACCAACCTCAAACTAATGGCCGATGCTACCGAAGGCATAGTAAATGGCGCAATGTTGTACGACCGCCAGCACTTACAACCATTGTTTCAATTGAGCATTGGCAACCCAGGCAGCTCGTTTGCTGTGGAAATAGCGCGCAAAATTGGTTTGCCCGAAGATTTGATTGCCGATGCTGCCGAAAAAGTGGGCTCGGACCGCATGGATTACGACAAACATTTGCAGGATATAGTGCGCGACAAAAGATATTGGGAAAACAAACGCCGCGATATTCGCCTGAAAGAAAAGAAACTGGAAGATACTTTGGCAAAATACGAAGCCGAAATGTCGACCATCGATAAATTGCGCAAAGATTTGCTCAATACAGCCAAAAAAGAAGCCCAAAACCTTTTGAGCGAAACCAATGCGCGCATCGAAAACACCATTCGTCAAATAAAAGAATCGCAAGCCGATAAAGAAAAAACAAAGGCTGTGCGCGACGAGCTTTCGGCATTTAAAGAAAAACTTTATGCCGAAATTTTGAACGATCAAGGCGATATTAATAAAGGTGCTAAAACTAAGAAAGCAACAAAGGACTTACAACTCAACAAAAAACAAAGCACCGACACTAAAGTGCATAAGCCCGCCGAAATTGCTATTGGTACAAGTGTGAGACTTAAAGGGCAAACAGCTACTGGCACCGTGCTCGAAATACAAGGCAAACAAGCCGTTGTGGCATTTGGACAAATGAAATCGACTGTAAAAATGGCTAGTTTGGAAACTGTGAGCAACACACAATTGAAAAAAGAAGCTAAAAAATACGACACACTGGGCAGTGCAAGTAGCGACGAAGTGCGGCAGCGCAAATTGCATTTCAAACACGAAATTGACTTGCGAGGCATGCGTGCCGACGAAGCATTGCAGGCAGTAACCTACTACATCGACGATGCCATAATGATTGGTGTTGGGTCGGTGCGATTGTTGCATGGCACAGGCACGGGAGCACTGCGTCAGCTCATTAGGCAATATTTATCAACAGTAAATGCTGTAAAACGCTTTCGCGACGAACATGTGCAGCTAGGCGGTGCAGGCATTACAGTGGTTGAGTTCGATTTGTAACTAAAAGCACAACACAAACACTTAACTACGAACCAACGGTCAGCGTTAGCTAATTAAAAAATAAATATTTAACTACGAACCAACGGTCAGCGTTAGCTAATTAAAACACAAATATTTAACTACAAATTAAAACACAAACATTTAACAATAAATTAAAAAATAAATATTTAACTACGAACCAACGGTCAGCGTTAGCTAATTAAAACAACGAATTGCACAAATTGCACGAATTAAGAGATGAAAAAAATTCGTGAACCAACGGTCAGCGTAGCTAAATTCGTGAAATTAGTCTTAAATTCGTAGTTAAAAGTATTTGTAGTTAAAAGTATTCGTAATTAAAAGTATTTGGAGTTAAAAGTATTTGTAGTTAAAAATCATTCGAAGTTAAAACACAAACATTTAACTACGAACCAACGGTCAGCGTTAGCTAATTAAAACCACGAATTGCACAAATTGCACGAATTAAGTGATGAAAAAAATTCGTGAACCAACGGTCAGCGTAGCTAAATTCGTGAAATTAGTATTAAATTCGTAGTAAAAGTATTTGTAGTTAAAAGTATTTGTAGTTTAAAGTATTCGTAGTTAAAAAAAATTCGTAGTTAAAATCCGATTTTCGACACAAAAAACAATAGCCATGAGAATAAAAATTCAAAATGGGTTAAATTTCAATGAAGTATTTTCGTTATTCATTTTTTTTTGCGAAATTTGCAGTCTTAAAATACAAAACAAATAAGTCCGTAATTTTAAGGAGAAAATCGTGAAAGAAACAAAGTACATTTTCGTTACCGGAGGCGTAACATCGTCGTTAGGAAAAGGCATAATCGCTGCATCGTTGGGAAAACTACTTCAAGCAAGAGGTTTTAGAGTTACCAATCAGAAACTCGACCCCTATATCAATGTCGACCCAGGCACACTAAACCCATACGAACATGGCGAGTGTTATGTAACTGTCGACGGGCACGAAGCGGATTTGGATTTAGGACATTACGAGCGTTTTTTGGGTGTCGAAACACGCAAAGCCAACAATGTAACTACTGGTCGCATATATCAAAACGTAATCAACAAAGAGCGTCGCGGCGATTATTTAGGCAAAACAGTACAAATTATCCCTCATATTACCGATGAAATAAAACGCAATGTAAAATTGCTAGGCAACAAAGGCGAATTCGACTTTGTAATTACCGAAATTGGTGGTACTGTAGGCGATATCGAATCGTTGCCCTACATCGAAAGCGTGCGTCAGTTGCGTTGGGAATTGGGCAAAAACTGCCTCATTGTACATTTAACATATGTGCCCTACTTGGCTGCTGCTAAGGAGTTGAAAACAAAACCCACACAGCACTCGGTAAAAATGTTGCAAGAGCAAGGTGTGCAAGCCGATGTATTGGTGTTACGCACCGAGCATCACATACATGCCGAAATGCGCAAAAAGGTAGCGCTATTTTGCAATGTCGAACCCAATGCAGTGATGCAATCGATTGATGTGCCCAGCATTTACCGCGTGCCACTCAACATGCAGGATGAAAAACTGGATGAAGTGGTGCTAAGCAAAATGGGTTTCGACTTGACTAAAACGCCCAAAGCCGACATGGATAAGTGGACAAATTTTGTGGAAAAACTCGAAAACGCAAAAGATGAAGTACGCATTGCCATTGTAGGAAAATATGTACAGTTGCCCGATGCCTACAAATCAATCATCGAATCGCTCACACATGCTTGTGCCTACAGCAATCGCAAATTGAAACTCGACTTGATACTTTCGGACAAATTGACCGAAGAAAATGTTGAGAAAAAATTGGCCAAAGTGTGCGGTATAGTTGTGGCGCCAGGTTTCGGACAGCGCGGCATGGAAGGTAAATTTGTAGCACTAAAATATGCCCGCGAAAACAACAAGCCCTGCTTGGGTATTTGTATGGGTATGCAAACCATGTCAATCGAATTTGCTCGCAATGTTTTGGGTTTGGCTGATGCCAACAGTACCGAAATTGACCCCGAAACCAAAAACAATATCGTGGACATAATGGACGAACAAAAAAACATTCTCGACTTGGGCGGAAGTATGCGTTTGGGTGCTTACAAATGTAATATCAAGCGTGGTACAAAAGCTTTCGAAATTTACAAAAAAGCCAATATCAACGAGCGTCATCGCCACCGCTACGAATTCAACAATGCCTACATCAACGATTTCGAAAAGGCAGGAATGATATGTTCGGGTATGAACAACGAATCGGACTTGGTTGAAATAATCGAACTAAAAGGGCATAAATGGTATGTAGGTGTGCAATTTCACCCCGAATACAGCAGCACAGTGGTAAATCCTCACCCACTTTTCATAAGCTTTGTTGAGGCAGCCATCGAAAAATAAAAAAAACATTCTGAAACAATTAAAATGGATAAAAACACTATTATTGGGTTTGTACTTATAGCCGCAATCCTTATCGGATTTTCGGTACTCAACAAGCCCAGCGAAGAAGAAATTGCGCGTCAGCAAAAATACAACGACTCGATTGCACTTGTGCAACAACAAAAAATCGAAGCACAAAAATTAGAGCAAAGCAATGTAACCACCAATGCATTGCCCGAACTTGCCAATATCGACCCTAACGATAGCAGCTCAATATCAAAAGTAAACGATGCTTTTGGACAATTTGCCGTAGCAGCCATGGGCGTTGATACTTTTTATGTACTCGAAAACGAAAAAGTAAAAATTACACTCAGCAGCAAAGGCGGACGCATATATTCGGCCGAAGTAAAAAACTACTTCACGCACGATGCCAAACCACTTGTTTTGTTCGATGCCGAGGAAAGCAATATGGGCTTTACATTTGCTACCAACAACAATCGTGTGGTAAATACTTCGCAACTTTACTTTGAGCCTGTTGGAAACATTACAACAAACAAAGATGGAAGCCAACAATTTACTTTGCGCCTAAAAACAAGTGCCGATGCTTTTGTCGACTTTATTTATACACTACCGGCCAACGATTATATGTTGAGCTTCAACATTAAAGCCAACAATATGCAAACCGTGGTTCCGATGGGCACCAACTCATTGGATATGTTTTGGGCAGCGAAACTTCGTCAGCAAGAAAAAGGTCGTACTTTCGAAGAGAGATACTCGGCATTGCATTTCAAATACACGGCCGACAGCATGGAAAAATTGAGCGAATCGAAAAACGACAGCAAAAAAATTGGCAACAATGTAAAGTGGATCGGATATAAAAATCAGTTTTTCTCGTCGGTACTTATTGCCGACCAATCGTTTACAGGCACAGTGCTCGAGAGTACAATTGAAGACAAAAACAGTGGTTATTTAAAATCGTACAAATCAGACATGACCGTAGCTTTCGACCCAACGGGTAAAGAAGCAACATCATTCCGTATGTTTTTTGGTCCTAACCAATACAAAATTCTTTCGGGCTACGACAAAGGTGTCGACAAAGCCGATAAACTGTACCTACGCGATATTATTCCACTTGGTTGGAGTATTTTTGGTGCTGTAAACCGCTTTGCCATTATTCCAATGTTCAATTTCTTTAGCAAATTTATCTCCAATTTCGGAATCATTATTTTGCTCATGACCATTGTTATTAAGTTGGTGCTTTTCCCATTGACATACAAATCGTACCTTTCGACAGCCAAAATGCGCGTTCTGAAACCCGAAATTGATGAGATACATGCACGCATACCTGCTGAGAAAGTAGCCGAACGCCAAAAAGCAACCATGGAGCTGTACAACAAAGTAGGCGTAAGCCCCATGAGCGGTTGTTTGCCAACACTTTTGCAAATGCCAATTTTGTTTGCCATGTTCAGCTTTTTCCCTTCGGCCATCGAGCTTCGTCAAGAAAGTTTCTTGTGGGCCAAGGACCTCTCGTCGTACGATGCCATAGTAAGTTGGGATACTTATATTCCGCTTATTTCTACCTATTTTGGTAATCACATAAGCTTATTTACATTGCTTATGACAGTGGCTACATTGTTATCAACAAAACTTACAATGTCCAACCAAGCCACATCCGACCAACCTGGTGCTGGCATGATGAAGTGGATGATGTACCTTATGCCCATCATGTTCATGTTTATGTTCAACAGCTATGCTTCGGGCTTGAGTTATTATTATTTCGTATCAACATTAATAACTATTGGGCAAACTTATGCTATTAGAGCTACCATCGACGAGAAAAAGCTACTCGCAACATTGCATGCCAAACGTGCTATAAACGAGAAAAAGCCAGCAAAGAAAAGTAGTTTCATGGAGCGCCTCGAAAAAATGCAATACGAGCAACAAAAGAAAATGAAAGCAAACAATAAAAAGTAATTTTTTTATCGAAATAAAACAATAAAAGGGCTGTTTCCGTTGTTAATAACAATTGCTGAAACGCCCTTTTTTTGTTATAAAACACAGCCCCCCAACCCCTACTTGTCTCTACAGCTATCGGGGTGGGAATAAGATAGGAAATTATGAAGCAAAATTGAACTATTTTGCTCTTAAACTTAGCAGTTTTATTTATAAAAAAATGTATTCATTTACGCTTCAATTCTCGATAAACACCATATTAAGTGATAATTGAAGTGCTTAGTAATTATCTTTTTTTTACTTTAATAATTTTGAATAAAATGAATTTAAGAAAAACACTTTTATCAACTTTTTTACTAGCACTTGCTTTTACACAAGTGGGTTGTAAACAAAACCGTACATACGATATTGCCGCCAACGATGCTGTTGAAGTAAAAATTGTTCGCTTCGATCAAGCACTACTTTCGATATCGCCCGAAAATGCCGACCTTGAAGTAGAAAAACTCTTTAGCAAGTATCCAAAATTTATGGAGAGCTTTGCGCTCGAGGTGATGTCGGAAAATCCAAACGACAAAAAAGCTGTTGCAACATTAATCAAAAAGTTTTTAACCGACAGTGTGTTTACGAAAGTAAACAACGATGCGCGTACTACTTTTTATAATGTAGATGTTTTCGAAAAAGATTTAAGTGCAGCATTTTCGAAAATAAAAACTACTTTTCCTGCTTTCAAAATACCCGAAATTTACTTCTTTGTTTCAGGCTTCAATCAGTCGTTGCTGTTTGGCGATGACTTTGTGGGCATAGGCATCGATATGTATTTGGGCAGCGACTACCCGGCATATGCCGAAATAGCTTACAACTACATGACCTATAATATGAATCCCGAAAGCATTAGCATCGACATAGTGAGCGCACTTTTATTCCGTCAGTTTCCATTGATTGCCAACAACGAGCGACTGCTCGAAGGCATGCTTTATCGTGGAAAAATGTTGTACTTAACATCAATATTTCTGCCGCAATATGAGCCATATCAAATTATGGGCTATTCGAAAAAACAATGGGAATGGGCACGCAAATTCGAAAAAGACATTTGGCTCACCATGCTCGACCAAAAAGACCTTTACAGCACCGACAACATGCTCATACGCAAATACCTGAACGATGCACCATTTACGACCCCCATTTCGCAGGAATCACCTGGCAGGCTTGGCACATGGGTAGGCTGGCAAATTATTCGCTCGTACATGAACAAAAATAAAAACATTACGCTACAACAATTGATGAACGAAACAAATTATCAGAAAATACTCAATGCGTCGGGGTATGGGAATTAATTATTTGAAGATTAATTATTTGTTCCGATGGCTATCGGGATTGAAGATTGGGGATTTGAAGATTTTCCGATAGCTATCAGGAAAGATTTGAAGATTAAAAATTTAAGAATTTATTTCTATTGGGATTGAATATTTGTGCAGATTCAGAGAGCTTAAATGCTGATGC
>CAZEVV010000107.1:0-2327 GCA_964515675.1 uncultured Paludibacter sp.
TGGCTTTGTGGATGCCGTGCCGAAAGCCCGACCCGCAAGGGGCACGCCCAGATTTATTTATTATTTTGGGGTTCGAGTTTCGAGTTTTGAGTTTTGAGTTTTGAGTTTTGACGCTGTTAGTAGTAGCGATTCATTATTTTTTATTTTTTTATATCGACAGCTTATCTATTGTGGAAATTTTTCTTTAATTTTGCTGCTCGTAAATTTTGCTAATACAATATAATACAAACTATAATGGCTAAAGAATTTAAATATCAGGACCCATTTGAAATGGGAAAAGAGAAAACCGAGTATTACTTGCTGAGCAAGGAGCATGTATCGGTGGTTGATTTTGAGGGGCAAGAAATGCTGAAAGTGGAACCCGAAGCGCTTACGAAAGTGGCACGTGCTGCTATGCGCGACTGCTCGTTTTTGTTGCGCCCCGACCACCAAACTCAGGTAGCGGCCATACTCGACGACCCCGAAGCGAGCGACAACGACAAATATGTAGCGCTAACCATGCTGCGCAATGCCGAAATTGCTGCCAAAGGTATTTTGCCGTTTTGTCAGGATACGGGCACTGCTACCGTGTATGCAAAAAAAGGGAATATGGTGTGGACCAATGGGCACGACGAGGAATGGCTCTCGCGCGGGATTTACGAAACTTATGCCGAAGAAAACTTGCGCTACTCGCAAAATGCCGCCCTCAACATGTACGACGAGGTGAATACTGGCACTAACTTGCCAGCGCAAATTGACCTCGTAGCCTCGAAAGGCAGCGAATATAAATTCCTTTTCATTGCCAAAGGCGGTGGCTCGGCCAACAAATCGTACCTTTTTCAGGAAACAAAAGCCTTGCTCAACCCTGCGAGCTTGAAAAAATTTATTGCCGAAAAAATGAAATCGCTAGGCACAGCCGCCTGTCCGCCCTACCACATTGCATTTGTAATTGGTGGTACATCGGCCGATGCGTGCATGAAAACTGTGAAACTAGCTTCGACAAAATATTACGACGAATTGCCTACCGAGGGCAACGATCTTGGACGTGCATTTCGTGATGTTGAACTGGAACAATATGCGCTTAAAGCAGCACAAGAATTGGGCATTGGCGCTCAGTTTGGTGGCAAATATTTTGCGCATGATGTACGCGTGGTACGCCTTTCGCGCCATGGCGCTTCGTGCTTTGTGGGCATGGCAGTATCGTGCTCGGCCGACCGCAACATTAAAGCTAAAATAAACAAAGATGGACTTTGGGTAGAGAAATTGGAAGATAACCCAGGCCGATTTATACCCGAAGCATTGCGCAATGCAGGCGAGGGCAATGCTGTGAAAATTGACCTCAACCAACCCATGAGCGAGATTTTAGCAACTTTGGCACAATATCCGGTGTCGACACGCCTATCGCTATCGGGCACCATAGTGGTGGGTCGTGACATAGCGCATGCAAAAATTAAAGAAATGCTCGATGCAGGCGTCGAAATGCCTCAATACTTGAAGGACCACCCAATTTATTACGCTGGCCCTGCAAAAACACCCAAAGGAATGGCTTCGGGCTCGTTTGGTCCAACCACGGCCGGAAGGATGGACTCGTACGTAGACCTTTTTCAACAGCATGGCGGCAGCATGGTAATGATAGCCAAAGGCAATCGCACACAACAAGTTACAGATGCTTGTCAGAAATACGGTGGCTTCTACCTTGGATCAATTGGCGGACCGGCAGCTATTTTGGCCGAGCAAAACATAAAGAAAGATGAATGTCTCGAGTTTCCCGAACGAGGTATGGAAGCTATATGGAAAATTGAAGTTGAAAATTTCCCTGCATTTATACTTGTTGACAACAAGGGCAACGATTTTTTCAAACAAATACGCCCTAGCTACGGTGCATGCTAATGAAAAAATGCAGAGGTAAGAGCTAAGTAATAAAAAAGAAAAACGCTTCGTGTAAGGTTAAATACTTTCACGAAGCGTTTTTTTATTGCAACATAATCATTTTATGGCATGAACAAAATGATAAAACTTTCGATTTTGAAACACTGATATACTTTTCATTTAATAAAAACACTTAAGACTTCAAATACACAACCCATATTTTTAGAAGTTTAAACAGTACATATCGTAAAATAAATATAAATACCGTGTTGGAATAACTATTTTAGTTTGAGATGTTGTTCTTTGAGATTCCTCTCTACGCTTGGGAATGACAGGTTATTTTTTTTTTGGGGGGGGGAGATAAATCCGCGCTAGCGGCCTTTGTCATTCCGAATAAGAAAACAAGCGTAGCGAAGTTTTCGATAAGCGCCTGCCAGCTGTTGGCAGGGAATCACAATTGTTGATGAATTTCAAATTAA
>CAZEVV010000107.1:2337-10103 GCA_964515675.1 uncultured Paludibacter sp.
ATTGTTTTATGGGGGAAGGCAGATAAATCCGCGCTAGCGGCCTTTGTAATTCCGAATGAGAAAACAGTTTTCGATTAGCGCCTGCCAGCTGTTGGAAGGGAATCACAATTGTTGATGAATTTCAAATTAAGATAATCATAGAAGTAGGAATATATAAAAGATTAAACCAAAATAAAAAATGAGGATTGAGTGAAAAATTAGGCATTTCGAAAGAAAAACATATAAAAAACCAACTTTTACATCAACTAAAAACCTCAAAATAATGTTCAATATGATAGAAAACATATTGCTATTGACTTAAAAACACATCAAAACAATATCAATATGTCAGCATTTGAATGTAAAAAAAATAATTTTCGACAGAAAATTCGACTAAAAAGAGCATAGAAATAGCACAAAACACAGCTAAAAATCAGGCAATTAAAAGCACACGTCAAAAAATCCAACATTTCGGTTAAAAATTATACATCGAAAATCTATCGAATATATACTTTTGTTACAAATAAATTTCAAATCAATAAAAACTACAAATCACAATGTTAAACAAGAATCTGATTTATTCGCAGAAAACAGAGTTGTGGCAAGCATTAATGAAATATCAACGCGTGTTGATTTCGTCAATGTTTTTATTTATCGTTACATTAGTTAGTGCACAAAATCGCACAATAACAGGTACAGTAACCGATGCTACAGGCGAGGCCGTCATCGCAGCAACAATTATGGTTAAAGGCACTACAATAGGTGCTGCAACCGACCTTGATGGCAAATATCGAATAGAAGTACCAGCAAATGCAAAAATTTTGGTGGTATCATATGTTGGTATGCAAACACAAGAAGTAAACATCACAGGTAATGTGATAAATGTGGTATTAAAAGATGATGCTACTATGCTCGACGAGGTTGTGGCCATTGGTTATGGTACAGTTCGCCGTCGCGACATTACTGGCTCGGTGGCTTCGGTAAGTTCCGAATCGTTGGCAGCCATACCGGTGAGTTCAGCAGCCGAAGCTATTACTGGTAAATTGGCGGGTGTGCAAGTTACAACTACCGAAGGTTCGCCCGATGCTGAAGTAAAAATTCGTGTGCGCGGTGGTGGTTCAATCACTGGCGACAATGCACCACTTTACATTGTTGATGGTTTCCCGGTGGCATCAATCAGCGATATTGCACCAGGCGACATCGAATCGATAGATGTATTGAAAGATGCTTCGTCGACCGCTATTTATGGTTCGCGTGGTGCCAATGGGGTAATTATTGTTACCACAAAATCGGGTAAAGAAGGTAAAATTACCGTGAACTACAATGCTTTTACAAGCTGGAAAAAAATTGCCAACACGCTTCCAGTTTTGGGTGCTGCTGATTATGCCAAATGGCAATACGAATTGGCTTTGTTGAAAAACGATGGCAAAACCGAAAGTTACGATAAGTTTTTTGGAAGCTACGACGACATTGATTTATACAACAATGTTGCTACCAACGATTGGCAAAATCTAGTATTTGGACGCACAGGTTTTACGTTCAATCAAAACCTATCCATTAATGGTGGTAGCGACAAAAGTCGTTTCTCGTTCAGCTACAGCAGCATCGACGACAAAGCCATTATGGAAATGTCATCGTTTAGACGCGACAACCTTTCGTTTAAAATGAACACAAAGGCGTCGAAAAACATAACGCTCGATTTCTCGGCACGTTATGCAGGCACAAAAATTTATGGCGGTGGCGCCAACGAACAACGCGAAGTGTCGAGTGCCGACTCGCGCTTGAAACATGCAATGATTTATACACCATTCCCAATATCGAATCTTACCGAAGATAGTGGCTCGGCAGGCGATACCGAGGTAGGAAATCTTTACAACCCATTGGTTAATATTTCGGACAACGACCGTCAGCAATTCCGCAAAACATACAATATGTCGGGTGCTGCAACATGGGAAATTGTAAAAGACTTAAAATTGAAAACTGAAGTTGGTTACGACGACTATCGCAACCGCGACAACCGTTTTTATGGTATGACAACCTATTATATCAAAAACATACCAGCTTCTATACATCAAAACCATCCAGCTGTTTCGATAACAAATACTGAACGTAATGCATTGCGCAACACAAATACATTAAACTACAATTTAAAACGTATTTTGAGCAAAGATCATAACGCAAGCATACTTTTGGGGCAAGAATATATTCATTCGACTGCCGAACAGTTAACTGCAATAACGCACAATTTCCCTACTGGCTTCGATTCGCAAACTGCTTTCAACCTTACAACACAAGGTACAGCTTATTCAATAGAGAATTTTTATGCACCCGATGACAAACTTTTGTCGTTCTTCACAAGAGCAAATTACGATTATTTGGGCAAATACTTATTGAGTGCAACGTTTCGTGCCGATGGTTCGAGCAAATTCTCGACTGGCAATAAATGGGGTTTTTTCCCTTCGGCAGCATTTGCATGGCGTGTATCGTCGGAAGACTTTATGGCCGAAACAAATGCTTGGCTCGACGATTTAAAATTGCGTATAAGCTACGGTACAGCAGGTAACAACAATATCCCTTCGGGACAAATGTCGCAAACATTCGAATCGAAATCTACATCGTGGATCAACAATTACACAAGCTATTGGGCTGCTTCGAAAGTTATGGCTAACCCCGATTTGAAATGGGAAACAACCATTACACGTAATGTGGGTATCGACTACTCATTGTTTAACAGCCGCCTCAATGGTAGCATTGAAGGCTACTGGAACTCAACAAAAGATTTGCTTATGCTTTTCCCAATACCTGGAACAGGTTACGATGCACAGTATCGCAACATGGGTGAAACACGCAACCGTGGTGTCGAGTTCTCGGCAAACTGGATGGCCATCAACAAGAAAAACTATGGTCTAACAGTTAGTGGCAATATTGGATTTAATAATAATAAAATTATTTCGCTGGGTGTAATGGAAGACTTCGGACAAGCAAGTGGTTGGGCATCGACCGAAATTGGCACCGATTACTGGATTGCAACTGGAGGAAGAGTGGGTCAAATGTATGGCTACCTGTCGGATGGTCGCTACGAAGTATCTGACTTTAAAGGATACAACGAAGTTACCAAACGTTGGGAATTAAAAGATGGTGTTGTTGATGCTTCACCTGTTATCGGTCGCTTGCGTCCAGGCTCAATGAAATTGAAAAACATTACCGAAGGTGATAATATAGTAAATGTAAACGACCGAACAATAATTGGCGATGCTAACCCTGTTCATACAGGTGGTTTAACCATTAATGGCCGCGTATATGGTTTCGACCTTGGCGCAAACTTTAACTGGAGTTATGGTAATAAAATTTACAATGCCAACAAAGTGGAATATACTTCGAGCAGTAAATACCAGTATCGTAACATGATTGATATTATGGCCGATGGAAAACGTTGGACCAACCTTTTGCCTGATGGTACTATAAGCAACGATGCTGAGCAATTGGCTGCTATGAATGCCAACACCACAATGTGGTCGCCAAATATGGATCGCTTTGTATTCTCCGACTGGGCTGTTGAAGATGGTTCGTTCCTTCGCCTCAATACGCTTACTTTGGGCTATACATTGCCAGGAGCAACACTCAAAAAACTTAAAATATCGAACTTGCGCCTTTATGTAACAGGTTATAACATCTTCATTCTTACCAAATATACTGGTTTCGATCCTGAAGTGTCAACCCGTCGCAACACCGCTCTTACGCCAGGAGTCGACTATTCGGCTTATCCAAAAAGCAAACAAATTGTTACTGGTTTAAACTTAAGTTTTTAAATTTTTAAATCATAAATAAAAAGCTTGTAAAAAATACTTCGAATAAAAAGTATTGTTACAACAAAAAATATAATTCGTATGAAAAACTTAATAATAAAATCTTTCGCAGTACTTGGCCTAGTAGCATTTATGAGTGCATGTAGCGATGTGCTCGAAGCACCTACAAAATCGTCGCTCGATGAACAGGTCATTTTCTCTACGCCCATTCTTACCGAAGGTGCCGTAATGGGAATTCACCAATCGTTTGCCGAAACAAACTCATACCGCGGTCGCTTCATTCCGTTTTATGGTTTGAATACCGACTTGGAATGGTGGAACTCATCTGAAAATACTTCGGACGACCGTGCCTTGCTTATGGGCTACAACCCCAACCCAAGCAGCACACAAATGAATACCGAAAACAATGCATGGGCAAAAATGTACGAAGGTATTGAGCGTGCAAACATTTGTATACGTGGATTACGTGCTTATGGCAATGTCGACTCAAATCCTGTTTTGGCACATTGGTTGGGCGAAGCGCTTACGTTGCGTGCTGTAATTTACCTCGATTTGATGAAAGCATGGGGCGATGTACCGGCTCGTTTCGAACCACTAACATCTGAAACATTGTATATCCCAAAATCGGATCGCGATGTTATTTACAAACAATTGATTGCCGACTTACAAGAAGCTGAAAAAATGGTACCATGGCCACGCGAAACTGTAGGCACAATGTCGACCGAACGTGTAAACAAAGCTTTTGTAAAAGGACTTTTGGCGCGCACAGCATTGTATGCTGCAGGCTTCTCGCAACGTCCTGATGGTACTATTCGTCGAAGCAACGACCCCGAATTGACAGTTGAGAAAATGTACACGATAGCCAAAAATGCAACGCTAGAAGTAATTAATAGTAATACATCGAAATTGGGCGAATTCGAACAAAACTTCCGTAATTTAAGTCGCGATATTACAACCGCTGGTTTGGAGTCGCTCTACGAAATTCCTTTCTCTGACGGTCGTGGACGTGTATTGTACACTTTTGGTGTGCGCCACACAACAACTGACAAATACACGCAACAAGCGCAAGGGGGTACCAATGTGCCACTACCAACATTGTTTTACGACTACGACAGAGATGATATTCGACGCGACATTACATGCGTACCTTACGAGTGGACCAATGGCATACAAGTGCCTCGTCAGCTTCACCGTTGGAACTTTGGCAAATTGCGCTACGAATGGATGAGCCGTGTCGTTACTTCGACCAACGACGATGGCATCAACTGGCAAGTAATGCGTATGGCCGATGTATATTTAATGGCTGCTGAGGCCATTAACGAACTCGATGGTCCAACAGCCGCAGCACCTTATTTACGTGCAGTTCGCGAACGCGCATTCCCTGGACAAAGCGCAAAAGTGAATGCATTTATGAATCAAGCTACTGCAAATAAAGATGCATTTTTCGATGCAATTGTTGAAGAACGCGCATTCGAATTTGCTGGCGAAATGTTACGCAAGGCCGACTTAATTCGTTGGAATCTTTTGTCGACAAAATTGCACGAAGCAAAAGCGAAAATGACACAATTGGCCAATCGTCAAGGTAAATACGAAGGTTATCCTGATAAAATTTACTTCAAAACAGCTGCCGATGGCGAATCAGTAATTATTTATGGACTTGAGAAAGGACATACCGATGCCGAAGGTGCTGCACTGAATTATCCTTCGAACAAAGGATGGTTTATCAGCAATGGACTGAATGTATTGACCGATGCTAAAATTAATTCGCTCTTTTTGCGCGAACCCAACGAAAGACAATTTTGGCCTATATGGCAAGTGTTTATCGACGGCAGCAATGGTACACTTACAAACGATTATGGTTATTAATTCAATAATTTAGAACAAATGTAGCTAACGAAAACACAAGTGCTGCTGCTAACTCACAGCACTAAGTTTTCGGGCTATATCAATCTAAAAAACAAGATATAAAAATGAAAACTTTTAAAATAATATCCTATTTATTCATTGCCGCACTAGCATTTGTAGGCACCTCGTGTAACGATGTTTTTGAAGAAATCACAGAACTTGAGACTGATCGTCTTTTCCGTCCGATAAACTTCGAGTCGTCGGTAAATAAAACAGTTGTTACCCTTAAATGGGCTGCTGTAAAAAATGCTGAATCGTACACCTTGCAAATTGCCACCGATGCCGATTTTAGCAATATTGTAGTGAACGAAACACTTACTACGCTCACTTATGTGAAAGAGCTAGCTGGGTCGACCGATTATTTTGCACGTGTACGTGCCAATGCAAAAGATGGCAAAACGGATTCCGAATTCAACTTTAGATTGACTTTCCGTACGCCTGCCGAAAATCTTTTTGCCGATTACAAATCATTTATGACAGCCATGAATGCAGCAACGGTTCGTTGGGAACCAGGTACAAATGTTACACATGTGGCCGTAGTACTAGATGATGCCATAATTGCAGAGCACTCTGTAAACGAAACCGAAAAAGCAGCTGGTGTAAAGACTATTAGCAATTTGGCAAATGGCAACTATACAATTCGTGTATACAACGGCACTTATGTGCGTGGTTCGGTAAAAGTTGTGGTCGAAGGCGATGTGTATTTGCCTGCTGGTGGCGACTTAGTGGCTGCTATTGCTGCTGCTACTGCTGGTCAGGTTATTGTGCTTGAACCGGGGGCGCTCTACACAACAGGTACTTCAACCGTTCGTTTCGATAAAAACATCAAAATTCGTGGTTTATTGCCTACCAATTTACCTGTTATTGCTATGGCCGATGGTGGCCCAACAGCTACTTCGGCAATGTTTGGTTTTGCCGATAATGCTACTTTCGATTATTTGCAATTTCAAAATGTTGATATTACAGGTTATTGTGCCAATGTAAATACCAATGTAAAAATTGGATACATTTTCAACAACAACTTAATGGCCAATGTAGGCACCTTGTCGTTCGAAAATTCAGTTGTACGTCATATGGCCAACACACCAGTTCGCTTACAAGGAAATAGAAACCAAATTGTCGATAATGTAATTTTCAGAAACACTACTATTCATGATATTGGCTTTGGTAGCACCTATGCTATTGTCAATAGTAACTCGGCCGACTTTTTCAATCATGTAACTTTTGATGGTTGCACTGTGTACAATTTCAAGGGTTCACTCGTCCTACGTACTGGTCAGCCTATGGGTTCAATTACAATCAAAAACACTACCGTTCACCGCGGCATGATGGACGATTCGCAATCGCGCTACTTGATTGATGCCAACAACTCAACCATGAGTGGCAACATTACCATCGAACGTTCGATTTTTGGTAAGGCTGGTGGTGCTTTGGGTGGTAATGGAATTCGCACAACTGCTGCTATCAATGTAACTTCGAGTTTCTACACCAACGATTTTGCTGATGATCCAGTGGCTGTAGTTACCTCTTTTTCTATTCGCAAATTTATGTCGGCATTCAATGGCTCATCAACCGATTTGTGGACCGATCCGAACAATGGTGATTTTACACTTAAAAATGCATCGTTTGCAGGCAAAGGTACTGCTGGCGATTTAAGATGGTATTAAGCATTTACTATTATACTATTTACGATTTAATAACTGAAAGATAAACAGTAATTAAAGGTTTTAAAATAGTGCAATATTATATTCTCATTACTTAATTTCAAAATAAAACCGAACAAAGCAGTAAAAAAGCTTTGTTCGGTTTCAAAAAAAAAAGTTTTATTTCGATGATTAATTATTCAAAATATCTTCTTATTCTTTTAGCCGTAATGCTTTTTGCATGTAAGTCCGATATCGACGACCCTAATGTTGACGACGACAAACCTACGCTAACAGAATATCCAAAGCCCAATCGTGATACTGTTCCTGCATTTCCGGGTGCGCTAGGTGGCGCTGAGTTCATTACGGGCGGTGCTGGCGGAGATGTTTATGTGGTTAATCGGCTCGACGATTCGTTTAGCGTAGGAACTTT
>CAZEVV010000108.1:0-10099 GCA_964515675.1 uncultured Paludibacter sp.
GCTCTACGAACTTAAATTCCTATATGCAAACTTCATGTTCGTATACAATCGCATTGTCACTGTAGGTGCTATGTTTATTCTTTTGAAATTTAGTTAGTTATAAAAATGTTGCGTTTTGATATTTGTTCTTTTGTAGCAATAAGAGTAAAAGCATAATTTTTGCCATTTTTAGCTTATATATTTTTTGCTATGATTATGCAGCCACAAATATAAAAACAATATTTTAATTAACAAGTATTTACATGAGTTTTTTTGGGGAAATCATAGTAAGTATATATTGCAATTGCAAATTGCATGTTACATGTGCTTGCTTGCTGCTTATGATTGGTTTGGGTGGATGCATTATTTTTGTTTTATTAAACAAATAGTACGAACTAAAATTGTATTTTTGCAATCGGTGTGATTTTTCACTGCCTTGTATGCTTGTTATGGCTTAGGTTTGTATTTTGAAACTGGGCAACACACCGTTTGAAGCCGTGTAATTGTAGTGCAATTAGTTATAAAATAATATATTATCGCTGTGAATATTAAAATAGTAAACAAATCGAAACATGCTTTGCCGCAATATGCTACGCCGCTTTCGGCAGGTATGGACATTCGCGCCAATATTGATGCGCCTATCGTAATGAAGCCTTTTGAACGCAAGTTAATTCCTACGGGACTTTACCTGGAATTGCCTGCGGGCTACGAAGCGCAAATTCGTCCGCGTAGTGGCTTGGCTATTAACAAGGGCATAACAGTGCTTAACTCGCCTGGCACGATTGATGCCGACTACAGAGGCGAAATTTGTGTTATACTAATCAACTTGTCGGGGCAGGATTTCGAAATTGTTGATGGTGAGCGTATTTGCCAAATGGTGATTGCCGAACATGTGCAAGCGAATTTCGAAGTGGTTGATGCGCTCAACGAAACGGAACGTGGCGCCGGTGGTTTTGGTCATACCGGAAAAAAATAAGACCGAGAACGTTTAAGAATAGTAATATCCCCATTTTGCTGCATGAAATATTCGAGTAGACTTTTGATTTTTTTGCTTGCGCTGCAATTCGTTGCTTGTAAGTCGACAGCGCCTCTGGCTAAACAGGGCACTGCTGCTATAAAGCTTTCGGAAGGGCAGCAGCGCGTTTTCGATTATTATTTTTACGAAGGTTTGCGCTTTAAAGAAGAGGCGCAGCTCGACAAGGCACTCGAATTTCTGTATTTTGCCAATGGCCTCAATCCCAAGGATGGCGGCGTATTGTCGGAAATTGCCAATATTTACTTGGCTGCTGGCAAAGCCGAAAATGCGCTCAGCTTTGCACAAGGTGCTTATGCCTCGGATCCAAGCAATTGGTGGTATAGCCTGCGCATGATAAGCTTGTTGGCGACGCAAAATAAAATGGATGCAGCCATACAAATTGCTGTGAAAACGCGGCAATATCACCCGCAAAAGGTGGAGGCCTACGAAATATTATCGACACTGTACCAACAAACCAAACAAAATGCCAAAGCACTCGATGTGTTGGAGCAAATGGAAAAACTAACTGGCATAAACGAGCAGTTGGCCATACAAAAGTTTTACCTCAACTTGTCGCTCAATCGCAACAAAAAAGCCATAGCCGAAATCGATAAGCTCGTGGCCAAATACCCTGCCGAAACGCGCTACAGGGTTTTGCGTGGCGATATTTTTATGCAACAAGGCGATGCGAAAACGGCTTATGCCATTTATCAACAGGTAATGGCCGACGACCCGCAAAATCCGTTCGTGTACGTGTCGTTGGCCGAATATTACGAACTTGCCCAACAGCCCGAAAAGGCTATGGAAATGACCGAGTCGGCCTTGCGTAACGAGAAGGTGGGCGTGGAGGAGAAAATTGAAATTTTGGGTCAATATGTGCAAAAGCTAAGCAAAGATACGGTGCGCCTCGATAAAAGCGAAGGTTTATTTAAATTGCTCATTGAGAATTATCCGCTCGAAGAGCAGGTGCACGCCTATTACAGTGTTTTTTTGCGTGTGCGCAATCGCACTTCCGAGCTGAAAGATGTGTACGAAACGATGCTTAATTTGAATGAGAAAAACGACCAAACATGGTTTCAGTTGATTCAATTATACATCGAGGCCAAAGATTTTGAAATGGTGGGTGCAACAGCTCTTCGCGCCATGCAGGCCATGCCCAATGCGCCACAATGGTATTTTTACTATGGCATTGCTAATTTTCAGTTGGAGCGTTACGAGCAAGCTCTCACGGCTTATTTGTCGGCAATACCGCTTTTGGGCGACGACAAAAGAGCACTGCGCAGTGACTTTTACGGACAAATTGGCGATACACACTACAAAATGGGCAATCATACGCAGGCTTTCGAAGCTTACGAAAATGCTATCGTCGACAATCCACAAAACATAGTGATACTCAACAATTATGCTTATTATCTATCGTTGAAAAAAGAAGATTTGAAAAAAGCCGAACGTATGAGTGCCATTACTATCGAAAAGGAACCCACCAACAGCATTTATCTCGATACTTATGGTTGGATATTTTATATGCAGGGCAATTATTCGTTGGCACGCATGTATTTAAAAATGGCGGTCGACAATTTAAAGCCCGATCATAATCCATCGGAGATATACGACCACTATGGCGATGTGCTTTACAAATTGGGTGAGAAAGAAAATGCTTTAGAAATGTGGAAAAAATCTTTTGCCGCCGGAAACGACAGCGAGGAGTTGAAACGAAAAATTGAAAACAAATCATTGGAATGAATTTTGTTAAATAAAGGTGGTGCTGAAATAGGGAGACACGAATAAGATTTTTAAACACTAAGGCACGGTGGCACGAATAAGATTTTTTTAACATGGAGGCACAAAGAAAGAATTTAAACACGAAGACACGAAGTTAGATTTTTTTTAACATGGAGGCACGAGTAAGATTTTTTAAACACTAAGGCACGGAGGCACAAAGAAAGATTTTAAACACGAAGACACGAAGGCACGAATAAGATTTTTTTAAACTCGAAGGCACGAAGGCACGAAGATGAAGTAGGTTATAAAAACACAGAGAGTTGTTGGGTTGTGAATTTGGTGGCATTATTTAAAATAATTAGAAAAATGAGAATGATAAAAAAAATAGCTGTAATTGCAATTGCTTTGTTGGCATTGCATGCTTGTAAAACGCGTCAGTTGACCGACAAGCAGCATTTGAAATCAAATGTAAAACAGATAATTGTACAAATACAGAACAACGAGCCGAAATTTGCAACGGCCAATGTGTCGCGCATGAATATTGCGCTAAAACTCAACGATCGCACAGTAAATGTGAATGCATCGTGCCGCATAATAGCCGATTCGGCCATACATGTGTCGGTGCAACCCATGCTTGGCATCGAAATGTTTAAAGCCGAAATAAGCAAAGATAGCATACTGTTGTTCGACAAAATGAATAGGCGCATGTATGCCATTGCTTACGATTATTTTGAGTCGCGCACGGGCATTGCTATCAGTTTCGAAACCATACAGTCGCTTATTGCGCAGCAGTTTTTTTCGCTCGTCGCAACCGATGTAAAACTTTGGCAAAAAAACGATGCTGCTCAACAAATTTTTGTGCAACATAATGATATGCAGCAAGAAACAAATTTCGATGCCAAATTTAGAATTGAAGCTCAAAAAATTACTGCCAACGATGCACTCGTGCAAATAAAATATGCCGATAGTGCCGACTTTGGCGGTGTGTTGTTTCCGCGCAAAATTGATATTTCGGCCAAAAGTGGAAATCAAATCATGTCGATGACCTTTGGCATTACACGATTGGCTTTTGACGAAAACATAAGCTTAAATGCCATGGATGCCACACGTTATCGTCGCGAAAATATTGAACAATTACTGAAAAAGTAAGCGCAAATCTTCCTGTCAGAACAATTGTGGGCAAGGCAAATTTTGCAGCAAAAACACGCACAAGCAATTGCAAGATGATGAGCTATTTATATAAATGTGCTTATTTCTTAATTTTTGCTTGAGCAATCAATTTGATTTGTGTTTATTTTTATGTATTTTTGTGCGGACTTTTAAGCGGGGCTCACAACAATGTACTTTTTCAAATTATAAATGCATGAAAATGAATTGTCTAAAATATAAATATCTTATTGTTTTATTGCTAATGTTTTTTGCGGTTGTGGCGCATGCACAAACTGTGAAAGAGCTCGAGCAACAGCGTCAAAATACGCTCAAGCAGCTCGAAACAACAAGCAAAATGCTCGACCAAACCCAACGTTCGCAAAAATCATCGCTCAATAAACTCACAATCATATCGCGCAATATTAACGAACGACGCACATTGTTGAAAAACATTGCGGTTGAAATAAACGAACTCGACTCGGAAATGCAACGCCTTGAGCAAGAGAAGCGAATGCTCGAAAATCGTTTGCAGATATTGCGAAACGACTATGCCCGATTGGTGCAAGAGGCCTATATACATCGCAGTGCTTATGCAAAAATAATGTTTGTGCTTTCGGCCGAGTCTTTCGATCAATCCATACGTCGCGTGCGTTATTTGCAAGAGTATTCCGACTATCGCAAACAACAGGTAAGGCAAATAGAGAAAGTAAAAGCTGATATTGAGCAAAAAACGAAAACCCTTGCCAAACACAAAAATACCAAGGTGGAAGTGGCCAAACAAAAAGAAACAGAGGCGGTAAAACTTACCGACGACGAGAAAAAAGAGAAGGCCATGCTGAACGACTTGAAAAAACGCGAAAGCAAACTAAGGGCCGACTTACGTACGCAACAGCAACGTGCAGCCAACTTAAATAATAGGATTGAGCGACTCATAGCCGAAGAAATTCGCAAAGCCGAGGAGCGTCGCAAAGCCGAGGAGCGCCGACGTGCCGAAGAGGAGCGCAAACGACAACTGGCCGAACAGCAAAAACAAAGAGATACACGCGGAAGCAGCGACAGAACAACCACGCCTCCGCCAACAACACCAAAGCCTGCGCCAACACGCACCGAGCCAAGCCCGGCAGTAGCGCAACAAACACGCGAAGAGCAACTCATATCGGGTAACTTTGCCGCCAACCAAGGGCGTTTGCCTTGGCCTACCGACAAAGGTTTTATAAGCGGGCGCTATGGTGTGCAACCACACCCCGTGTTGAAACATGTGACAACAAATAACAAAGGTATTTACATACAAACACCATCGGGCACCAATGCGCGGGCTGTTTTCGAAGGCGAAGTAACACAACGTTTCTCGATACCGGGTAGCAACAATGGCGTGATTGTAAAACATGGCGAATACCGAACGGTATATGCCAACCTGACAGATATTTTTGTGAATGTAGGCGATAAAGTGTCTGCCAAACAAGCGATTGGACGTATTTACACCGACCGCGAAAACGACAATAAAACAGAACTTTATTTTCAAGTGTGGAAAGATCGTACTTTACTCAATCCGCAAAGTTGGATCACAAAATAATTTTCAATAACACTAAATTTATTGATAAAACATCGGGTTCGATATGAAGGCGTCGAACTAAAGGCGCTAAAAGCGTGCGAAAACACGATGTTAACTCGCGCAAGTGAGTAGTTTTTGGCTGTGAATGCAAGATGGACATTTTTTTGCAAACACTATTTTAAAAATAACAGATATACAACAGCATAGCATGGAAGAATTGAATGTAATTCAAGAAGTAAATTATAATGATGATAATATCATCACCCTCGAAGGTTTGGAGCACGTGCGCCGCAGACCTGGTATGTATATTGGTAAGTTGGGCGATGGCTCGCATGCCGACGATGGGGTGTATGTTTTGCTCAAAGAAGTGCTCGACAACTGTATCGACGAATATCGTATGGGCCACGGCAAAAGCATCGAGGTGAAAGTGCAAAATGGCACTGTAACTGTGCGCGACCATGGGCGTGGCATTCCGCTTGGTAAAATGATTGATGCCGTGTCGGTAATGAATACGGGTGGTAAATACGACTCGAAAGCCTTTAAAAAATCGGTTGGTTTGAATGGTGTGGGTACAAAAGCTGTAAATGCTTTATCGACACGCTTCGTGGTTCAAAGTTATCGCGATGGTCAAACACGCAAAGCGGAGTTTGAAAAAGGTAAATTGGTGGCCGACACCGATATTATGCCCGATAGCAGCAACGACAAAGGTACTTATGTTTATTTTGAACCCGACAATAGCTTGTTCGAAAATTACCGCTACAAAGATGAGTACATCGAAACCATGTTGCGCAATTTTGCTTATCTCAACACGGGTTTAAGCATAAATTTTAACGGCAAACGCATACTTTCGCGCAATGGCTTGCTCGATTTGCTCAACGAAAATATGACTTCGGACCCGCTGTATCCTATCATTCATTTGAAAGGAGAAGATATCGAAATTGCCTTTACGCATAGCGACCAATATGGCGAGGAATATTATTCGTTTGTAAACGGACAACACACTACACAGGGCGGAACGCATCAAAGTGCTTTTCGCGAGGCTGTGGCACGCACCATTAAAGAGTTTTACTCGAAAAATATGGAAGTTGCCGACATTCGTAATGGTATTATTGCAGCCATTGCTATAAGTGTGGAAGAGCCTGTTTTTGAGTCGCAAACAAAAACCAAATTAGGCTCACGCGATATGGCGCCAACGGGTGGATTGTCGGTAAGTAAATTTATTTCCGACTTTTTGAAAAAAGAACTCGATAATTTCTTGCATCGAAATGCCGAAACTTCGGCCATCATGTTGCAAAAAATACAGGATTCGGAAAAAGAGCGCAAAGCCATAGCAGGTGTTACGAAACTCGCACGCGAACGCGCCAAAAAAGTAAATTTACACAACAAAAAATTGCGCGACTGCCGTGCGCATTACAACGATACGCCTACAAAAGACGAAGCTAAAAACAAAGCTATCGAGGAATCGTGCATATTTATTACCGAGGGCGACTCGGCGAGTGGCTCCATTACTAAAAGTCGCGATGTGAACACACAGGCTGTTTTTAGCTTGCGGGGTAAACCGCTCAATAGTTATGGTTTGACTAAGAAAATTGTGTACGAAAACGAGGAGTTTAACTTGTTGCAAGCAGCACTCAATATCGAGGATGGCATTGAGAATTTGCGCTACAACAAAATTATTGTTGCTACCGATGCCGATGTGGATGGCATGCACATCCGATTGCTGCTCATTACTTTTTTCTTGCAATTTTTCCCCGATTTAATTAAAAAAGGGCATGTGTATATTTTGCAAACGCCTCTTTTTAGGGTGCGCAACAAAAAAGAAACAATCTATTGCTATAGCGAAGAAGAGCGTGTGGCTGCCATTGCGAAATTGGGCACAAATCCCGAAATTACACGATTTAAAGGTTTGGGTGAAATTTCGCCCGACGAATTTAAACACTTCATTGGCAAGGATATTCGACTCGACCAAGTGACGCTTAAAAAAGAAGACGCGGTGCAAGAATTGCTTTCGTTTTATATGGGTAAAAACACCCCCGACCGTCAGATGTTTATCATCGACAATCTTGTGGTAGAGGAGGATGTGTAAGGGTTTTCTATTATTCAATTTGCTATTTACTAATTTTTAATTAGATAGCATTTCGTAAATATTAAAAATCCCAATTGCAACTCAATGTAATTGGGATTTTTTGTTTATATAGCTTGATGAAATAGTTTATATCTTTCTGTAAACTTCGTCAAAAGGCACTCTAAAACGATCGCCCCAAATGCCTTTGTTGCCATTGCGATAGCCGCATGAAATAATCATGTTGATTTCTGCCGAGGCTGGAAGTTTTAGCAATTTCTTAACCCTACGGCTATCAAAACCCTCAATCGGACAAGTGTCGTAGCCCTCGTTGGCCATAGCAATCATAAATGTTTGTGCTGCCAAAGCACAACTTTTGTGTAGTACAGCACGCTGGTCGGCTTCGGAAGTTTCGATAAACATGGGGCGGAACAAACTCACCGACAGTGTAAGTGCTTTTCGAAACAATCCCAATAAACCAAAAAAGCGGGCGTAAAGAAATGGAATCATTTTGTTGTAATAAATTTCGCGCCCTTTTATGCGTCGTTCGTGACTATCGGCGGGGCTGTTGCGTTTAATGTTTTCGCTTTCGAAGGCAATGATTTGTTTCGAGCGCTTGCGATGTAAATCCTGCCTCGTTACAAATATTACCAACTGATTAGCCGTTGAAACCGCTGGTTGCGAAAGTGCTGCATGTGTCATTTTGTCAATCATTGCGCGGTCGGTAATGTGATAAAACTCCCACAGTTGCATATTCGAACTATTGGGTGCCAAAGTGGCAAGTTCGATACAATGCTTTACTTTTTGTGTGTCTAAGTCTTTTGTTGGGATGTAGTTGCGCACCGATCGCCTGAAATTCAATACTTCTTCTAAATTCATTTTTTTTGATTGCTGTTTCTTTGTTTCTCAATTATTATACTTGTTTACAACAAAAATTGCCTTACATTGTTTTGCGAAATTTGCATCCATTCAACCTAAATTTTGATTAAAAAATTTTTATCGAAATATGTCAATTTTCGTAACTACTCAGCTTGCAATCCGTGCCATTAAATCGTAGCACGGATTGCAAATCCGCGCTAGCGGAGAAATTGTAGTATACGAAAATGTAATTTTCATTAAAAATATAGCCAAATCTAAGCACGAAAAAAATAAATATTGATTCATAACTCCCCGTTTTATTCCCCCTTTAGGGGGTTGTGGGGCTGGGTTTTATACATTTTTGCCAGTAATTGCTTGCCTGTTTTTGTTTCAAAATATTTATCGTGAAATACTTTTATGGCATGCATATTTATTTCATCCTCAAAAACATTTACTAAAAAATCGGCCTCAACAATTATTCTAAAGTCTATATCATCAATTTTATGATAACTGTGATGATTGCCAATAATAAATATTATCCTTTCGAGCGTTTGTGTAGGCAATTGCATGTCGAGCAAAAGCTCACGCGCAACTGCTGGCCCTTCAATTTCTTGGTAATGTCCGCTGCTCGAATTGTACTTTTCTTCGGCCACTTTTATACCTATGTCGTGTAGCAATGCCACCGTTTCGACAATGAAAAGGGCTTCCTCGCTCAGTCCTTCGCTCAGTGCAATATGTCGAGCAAAAGCGTGTACTTTCAATGCATGATTTATTCGGCGCACATCTGTACCGAAATAGTCTATCATTTTTTGTGTAATGGCTGTTGTCATTGTATGTTCTGTTTATGATGAAATTGCTGCTTTGTTGTGCTGAATTTGTGTGTTTTCAAAATGAATATATTGAGTTTTTTCTCTAAAAATATTTCAGATTCTGAATGGTTCAATAATACAGCAAGCATTCGTTCTACTGTTTAAATATTAAGAATGCTAATTACTAAATTTTTAACTGTATCAACCTCTTCGGTTTTGCTAGTTGCTATAAAAAGAGTGAGTGCAGCCAATGCTTCGTTGCTTATAATTGCTGTGCCATCAGCACGATATAAAGCATTGTTTCTACTCATAAAAAGCAAAAAACAAGCTGCTGCAATTCGTTTATTTCCATCTACAAACGAATGGTTTTTTGTGATGAAATATAATAAATTAGCACCTTTCTCTTCGATGCTCGGATAAAGGTCGATACCTGCGAAACTTTGTGCTATTTGATTGATGGAACTATGAAAACTCTCGTCTTTGGGTTGCGCAAATACATCCGACTCAAATTCGGAATACATACTTTGGATTAATTCCATATATTGTTCAAATGTAGGATAATCTGCCTGTCGAATAGTCTTCCCTTTACTTTCAAGTGTTTGATGGTCGTAGTCGTCGAGCAATCCTAATCCGCGAGCAAAAACACGGAGCATTTGGCTGTCATCGTCATTTGCTTGTTGCTCAATTGCGCGGTTGAGAATGCGAATACCTGTTTTAAGGTGTTCAACTTCCTGTTGTTTTTGTGCCAAGCGCTTTTCGTTTATTGCATAACCTTGCACCAAATAGTCTTTTAAACGCTGCGTTGCCCATTGGCGGAACTGTGTGCCACGTAACGACTTCACACGATAACCAACCGAAATAATTACATCGAGATTATAATGTTCAATATCTCTGTTGACGCTACGTTTACCTTCTTTTTTAACTGTTCGGAATTTCCGAACAGTTGATTCACG
>CAZEVV010000109.1:0-10042 GCA_964515675.1 uncultured Paludibacter sp.
ACTGAGCAGTTGTTGCAATATATTGAGCGGGTGACTTTAAGTCACCCGTTCAATGGATTTTTATTACAAGCTTTAATAAACCGCTGCCGTTGCCACAACCCACTGCAGGTTCGGGTAGCGATGCGTGAGGGATAGAGGCACTCTCTGTCAGCCGCAAAGCCACCACAGCTAGTGCGGATTGCATTACGTGCCCTGAAAGGAAGCACGGATTGCAAATCCGCGCTAGCAGGTGGTGGCTTTGTGGATGCCGTGCCGAAAGCCCGACCCGAGTATTCCGAGGGGCACGCCCAAAAAGAAGCCCCCCTGCCCCCTTGGGGGAGTAAGAGGTTCTGAGTTTTGAGTTCTGAGTTTTGAGTTTCGACAAACTATCTCTCATACTTTATGATGCAAGAGGCATATTTTGTATGTGAGAAATATATGGATTGATATTGGGATTTGAAAATTGTGCAAATGATTTAAAGAATGAAGCTTAGATAAATATAAATGACTGGTGCTGCGAGTAGCATGCTATCGAAGCGATCGAGCAAGCCGCCGTGACCAGGAATGGCTGTGCCTGAATCCTTTACATTGACTGTGCGTTTGAGTAACGACTCGATTAAATCGCCATAGGTACCAAAAACAACAATTATTTCTGAAAAAATTATCCACTCGAAAAGCGACAATTGCGGTATAAAAAGCGAGAAAATGTAGCCCGACACCGAAGCTGCCAAGGCTCCTCCAAAAAAGCCTTCCCAGGATTTTTTAGGCGATATGCGCTCGAACAATCGATGTTTTCCGAAGGTAATGCCAAAAAGATAGGCGCCAGTATCGTTGACCCAAATGGTTACAAACAAAGCCAACAGAATAAGTGGCTGCATGCCATCGACAAACATTATGAAGTTGAGCAAAGCAAAAGGCAAGGCCACAAAAATTTGTCCGAGAAGAAAATATGCCCAATTGTGAATGGGATTTATACGCTTTTGATACAGTCCGAAAACCAGCACCAAGGCCACATAAAAGCCATATACCGAAAAGATAGGCTGTTGTTGGACGCCACTTGCAAACAAAAACGACGCTCCAAACAGCAATATTGCCCCAACAACACCAAGCCACTGATTGACATCGACGTCGGGTTGGTGGTTGGTGAGGCGATGAAACTCGCTAACGGCCCAAGCTGCAATAACTGCAAAAACAGCCAAAAACAAATATTGGTGAATGAGAATTGAAGCAATAACGAGTGACACAAAAAAAGCACCACTCAAAGTACGCATTAGGAAGTTATTCATATTTATTATTGCATTAAATCAGTATCGTGTGTTTGACTTTTCAGTTAACAAGCTCTTTTTTATTGATATGTTTATTGAGATTGATGTTTGGCCAATTGCGTTATATTGCGAATGAACATTGCTTCGAAAAATTGGCAAAAATAGCAAATCAATCCACTATCAGCATTGAGCCAGTGAACAATTGGGAAAAATTGATTTATTTTTTATTTAAAAGTTGCATAATTTCGTCGAGTTTAGGCGACAAAATAATATCGGTACGACGGTTTGCAGCACGCCCTTCGGGGGTTGCATTGGTAGCACGTGGCAAAAACTCGCCTTTGCCCGATGCAGTAAGTCGCGTTGGCAGCACTTTGTAATCGTCGATAAGTATACGCACAATTGAAGTTGCACGCGCCACACTCAAATCCCAGTTGTCGCGGAATTGCGCTGTGCGTATAGGCAAATTATCGGTATGACCTTCGACCAACACATCGACATCGGTATTTTTATTAAGCACATCGGCCAAAACGCGCAAAGCGTCGACACCTTTCGCTTCGACAGCAGCACTACCCGAGCGGAAGAGCAATTTGTCGGACATAGAAACATACACCTTGCCATTTTTTATTTCGACAGAAAGTTCGTCGGACTTAAAGCCAAGCAAAGCATTTCGAATAAGCGCATTGAGACTATTTGTAATAGAATCTTGACGCGCCACCATTCGTTTCATATCGTTGAGAGCACGCTCACGCTCTTCGAGCAAAAGTTCTTTTTCGCTCAAAGCATTGGCTTGCGCACGTATTTCGTCGGTTTTAGCACGTAGTGCCTCGTTGAATTGCTCACCTTCGAGTACTTTTTTGCTTTGCAAATCGATGTATTGTGCATTGAGATTTTGCAGCGCCAATTTTTCGTTGGCAAGCACTTGCTCAAGATTCACAATTTGTTGTTCGCGTTGCGCTAAGGTAGAACAAAGCGAATCGCGCTCGTTAATTACGGCATAAACACGTTTCGAAACGCGCAAACGTTTTTCGGGGGCAGTTTCGCCGCAACGATAAATGGGCGCACACGAACTAAGCAATATGCCCACAGCTGCAATCATCAATAATTGTTTCATAAAATAATAATTTTAAGAATTTTACAATAAAACAATACAATCAGGCAAATAAAAACAGGAAACTATCTACCTGATTTACAAGGTATAGACATTAAAAATCTACCTTATCAGTTTTCTTATCATTTTCTGCTTTATCTTTAACCGCATCGGCATCCACTTTCTGCTCAGGTTTTTCGTCGAGGATGTCGACACCGCCATTTTGAGCCATTAGCTCATCTTGTCGCGATGTCCATTGTCGCTTACCAAAAACACGTTCCAAATCTTCGGCAAAAATCACCTCTTTTTCGATGAGTAATTCGCTCAACTGATTATGTCCTTCGGCATTTGCTTTCAAAATTTCTTTCGCACGTTCGTACTGTATGGCCACAATGCGTTTAGCTTCCTCGTCAATCAATTCGGCAGTTTTTTCGCTATAAGGTTTAGTAAAACCATAGTCGGAATTGCCTGTTGAATCGTAATAGCTCATGTTAGGCATTTTTTCGCTCATACCAAAATATGCTACCATAGCATACGCACGTTTTGTGACACGCTCGAGGTCGTTGATAGCACCTGTTGAAATTTGATTTAAGAAAACCTCTTCGGCAGCACGGCCACCAAGTGTAGAGCACATCTCGTCGAGCAAATGCTCGTAATTAGTAAGTTGTCGCTCCTCGGGCAAATACCATGCAGCCCCCAAAGCCTCGCCACGAGGTACGATGGTAACTTTTACCAAAGGGTTTGCGTGTTCGAGCATCCAACTTATGGTTGCATGGCCAGCTTCGTGAAAAGCGATTGATTTTTTCTCGGAGATAGTTGTAATTTTTGTTTTTTTCTCCAACCCACCAATAATACGATCAACGGCATCGAGAAAATCTTGTTTTTCGACAAAAGTTTTGTTATTACGAGCCGCTATCAGAGCAGCCTCGTTGCACACATTAGCAATATCGGCACCCGAGAATCCAGGGGTTTGTTTTGCTAAAAAGTTCACATCAACTGTTTCGTTAATTTTAATTGGGCGAAGATGCACATTGAAAATTTGTTTACGTTCATGCACATCTGGCAAATCGACATGAATTTGACGGTCGAAGCGCCCAGCACGTAACAATGCTTTATCCAAAATATCAGCACGGTTGGTAGCAGCCAGAATTATGACACCACTATTTGTGCCAAAGCCATCCATTTCGGTAAGCAGCTGATTGAGTGTATTTTCGCGCTCGTCGTTGCTACCCATGTTTGGGTTTTTGCCACGCGCACGACCAATGGCATCAATCTCGTCGATAAATATTATACAAGGCGATTTTTCTTTTGCCTGACGAAAAAGGTCGCGAACGCGCGAGGCACCAACACCTACGAACATCTCCACAAAATCGGAACCCGACATTGAGAAGAATGGCACATCGGCTTCGCCAGCAACAGCTTTGGCCAAAAGCGTTTTACCAGTTCCCGGAGGGCCAACAAGCAACGCACCTTTAGGTATTTTACCACCAAGCTCGGTATATTTCGATGGATTTTTTAGGAATGACACAATTTCTTCAATTTCCTGTTTAGCGCCCGCCAAACCAGCAACATCTTTAAATGTAACTTTAATTTCGGAGCTACCTTTGTCGAAAAGTTGTGCTTTGGATTTACCAACATTGAAAATGCCACCCGATCCACCGCCCATTTGACCCGACATACGACGACTCATATAAACGAAAAACAAGATAATGAGTAGAAATGGTAAAAAGCTATACAAAAACATCTCGAGATAGTCGCGACTCACTTTATAGTCGACCACTCCAGTAAAAGTTTTATCGGCCATTGCGGCGTTGATAAATTTCGTAAATTCGTCGCCAGGCGGAATGTTTACAAAAATCTTTCTGTCTTTTTCGTAAAGCTCGGCATCCTTACCAAACACTTTTTTGAGTGCACTTTTATTTACCACTGCTTCCAAAGTATTTTTATTGGCAAAAACAGTAATATTTTCAACAATACCTTCGTTTACATAAGATACAAATGTAGAATAAGGAACATCCTTAGCAATGGCCTTATCATTAAAAAAATACGAACCCAGAAGCAAAACAATGATTATCCCATAAATCCAACTTAAATTGAACTTTACGGGTTTCATTCCACCAGGCTTATTGGGCATGGGATTGTTGGGTTTGTTCGAAGCGTTATTATCCATTTATTTTATATTATTTCAAATTATTTTTTTTATTTCAATCAGTCGAGATTCGGAATTCGCTTTATGCGCGCATCGGCCCACAAGTGCTCCAAATCGTAAAATTCGCGCAAGTGACGCTGAAAAACATGCACGATAACATTGCCATAATCCATGGCTACCCATTCACAATTTTCGAATCCATCAATGGCAAAAGGTTTGTTTTTCGTTTTTTCGGCCACATATTCTTTCACCGACATGCCTACAGCATTTACATGCACATTGGAGTCGCCTTCGCAAATAACGAAATAACTACAAGGCGCATCGTTCAGTTTTGTAAGATCGACAACTACTATTTCTTTTCCTTTTCTTTCTTGTATTCCTTCAACAATCTTTGTTACAATTTGTTCGTTTTCTTTCATTCTTAAGCTTTCAATAATAAATAACTACCTGCAAAGATACATTTAAAAAACAAACTAAATGTACCAATTAACATCACTAAATTTTAAACTTTTATAAAATCACGTTCTTTTTGTATCAAAAGCCACACCAAACAACAATTATTTGTCACAACAGGAAGAATAGAAATGATTAACTGACAAAAAAATGAATATAAAGACCACTGAATTTGAAAGTATGACAAACTGACATAAAACAAGAATTACAACTCAGTCCCCTATCGCATTAAAGCTAGCATAATGCAACAGTAGACATTTACCGCATTACAACTAACCGTGACATTGTACAAACAATAATTATATTGCTCGATGACTATCGTAAAAGCGATAAAATGAAGTAAGTATTGTGATACAAAGCAGCCATAATTTAAATGAACAACAAAACAATTTTTGCCAAATACTCACATATATATGGTAGTTATTTTACACAATATTTGGTATTGTGCAACAGGCTCAGCGGCAGTATTTTTGCATTATAAACATTTACAAAAAATATCATAATTAAAAAACAAACATTATGGCAAATCAAACAACAACTTCAGCATATCGTTTTTCGAGCATTGGCACCACCAACAACAATAATAAATTTGCAGCCATTTGCCCAGTATCCGATAAAAAAATTGATGAGAACATTGCCCGATTAGTGGCAGCACAAACAGTGGTATTATTATTAATATTTGCAGTTACGCAGCATTGGTTACCCATATTAATATTGTTATTCGACTTTTCGGTACGCAGTGCACAACGCCCAGCTTTTAGTCCGCTAGCAATAATTGCAAGCAGTATTGCAAAAACAATCGACGCAAAACCAAAATTACAAAACGCAGGACCAAAAATTTTTGCAGCGCGCATTGGTTTGTTTTTCTCTGTGCTTATAACAGCATCGCTCGTTGCAGGAAGCCTACCTACAGCATTGGTTTTGGCAGGAATTTTCGGATTTTGCGCATTGCTCGAAGCGGCTTTTGCATTTTGTGTTGCATGTAAAATTTATCCTTTTGTGCATGGGTTGATTTATAAATAACTATATATGAAGATTTGAATGGATTTGAAGATTTGAGGGATTTGTCCCGATCGCTATCGGGATTGAAGATTTGAAGATTTGACGGATTTGTCCCGATCGCTATCGGGATTGAGGGATTTGAAGATTTCCCGAAAGCTATCAGCGATTGTAAAGTATAATCGATTGTAACAATAGCTATAGAGATTGAAGAGATTGAAGGATTTGAAGATTTGTAACGATAGCTATCGGGGTTGAAGATTGTGACATAGATAAAAGCAACTGCGGAATTTGAGTGATTTAATGCGATAACGCACACTTTTACTGCGATAACGCACACTGGCACTGCGACTATTAACACTTACACTGCAATCATTAACACTTAGACTGCGCTTATTAACACTTTCAGTGCGATGTTTAACTGCTATTATCAAACATCGCACACTTTCACTGCGATATTTAACACATGCACTGCGATGTTTAACAGCTACACTGCAATCATTAACAGTTATTGTCGAATGACGCAGTCCCACACTGCGATTATTAACAGATACACTAGAATTATTAACAACCACACAAGACAATCTCATAGCCACAGTAAAACAATGCACTTACGATGTACAAATCCGCAACGCTACACTCAGCTTTCGCATAACAAAAAAGGGCAAGCCCATACGCACACTAAAAATTCGCGTGCACAAAACTAGCCCATTTATCAAAAGAACTAAACTAATTGAATAAAAAAATAAGAATTAATAAATTTGATGTAAATTCGCAATCAACAACATAACATGCGACAGCAATTGCCCATTTTATTTAAAAAACGAGGCGTTGTGTTTTTATAATATGAAAAGCGAAAATATAAATCATAACCTTATTTTCATTCCTAAGCCTTGTGAGTTCGTCATAAGCTAAAAATTACCGAAACACCCAACCCCTTATTGTGAGTATGCATTCAGCAAAGCAAGTCTTACATTTTTAAAATTTCAGAAAATAATCTTTTAATAAAAACATATATTCAGCTGTAAACACATTTCGCTGTTCGGTTTCGATTGTAATTGTATCTTCCAATAATTCACTCTCAAAGTTCGAGAACTCGAGCAATAAACGCTTGGGCTGCATATTGGGCTTGGGCAAAACCCAGGTTTTACGCGATAAAAAAAGTCCTTTGCTTGTAGCGTAATCGGCACAAGACAAACCCTCGGACACAGGCAAAATAATGGCTATGTGTCCAACATTGGAGAGCAAACGCATAGCATTATCTATCAGATTGGCATGCGACAAACTGTCGGTATGGCGCGCCAATGTACGCAAAGCATTCGGGTTTTTAAGCGAATTGTTGAAAAACGGTGGATTTGAAACGATTAAATCGAACGTGAGTCCATGGTCGACAGTAAATGCAGCAAAATCGGTTTGTTGTAGCACGAACCGCGCACTCCAAGGCGAAGCATCGCAATTTATTTGCGCCTGCATCACAGCATCGGCATCAATATCAATGGCATGAATTTTAGCTTCACTACGTTGTGCCAACATGAGTGCGATGAGCCCGCTACCAGTTCCTACATCGAGTATGCGTGCAGCACCAGAAGTATTTGCCCAAGCACCCAACAACACACCATCGCTGCCCACCTTCATGGCGCAACGATCGTGATATACACTAAACTGTTTGAATTGAAAAAAGGGATTGGGCATAAAGCAATTATTACATCAAAGGCAAATCATCTACTTGTTGAGCTACTACGTTGTGTCGACGAACTGCGTGTTTCGTTATTATTTTGGTTGCTACTGCTCGAGCGCGTATTGTTCGAATTGGAAGATGGCGTACTCGCACTTCGGGTACTACTAGAACTTGGTTGCTGGCGGGTTGCTGGCACTGCCGACCGATTATCGTCGTATTGAGGCGTAGTAGGGCGAGTTGTTGGAGCAGCCGAGCGTGTAGTATTACTTTCGGTTGGGCGACTGTAGGTTACACTACGCTCGGTTGAAGTGGATGCCGAACGAGTAGTAGCGGGTGTCGATGTTGGATAAGTCGACCTTGTTGGCGTAGCTTGACGCGCAGGTCGATCACCATCATCGTTAGTGCTTGAATATCTGCTATTATTGTTCTCGGATTGGCGAAAGTCGCTACGAACAGCACCAGGACTTTGATACTGACGGTCGGTGCGCATATTGCTTGCGGGCGCTGTTTCGGCATTGTTGGGCGTTGCAGCACGCGTACCAATTACACTTTGATAAACAGAACGTTCGACACGTTTTTCTTGCAAACGACTGTTTTGCTCGGGAGTAAGCACCTGCATCAGCTCATGCTCTTTGGCTTTTGAGCGTTCGAGCGATTCGCGACGCGAGATATTGACATTACGTTCGCGTGCATATTTAAGATTGATATCATATACTTTTTTTTCCTGTTCGGGCGTTAAATTCACTTCCTGATGCAATCGTTCCGTTTGCCGTGCAGCTTCTTGCTCGGCAGTACGTTCGGGCACATTTGTTTCTTGAGCAGGAAGAGTAAAACACAAGAAAAACACCAAAACAAAGTTGAAAAAGATTTTTTTTAGAAACATTCTATATATACATTGAAAAACTTCGATTGCATTGCATCAATCATTATGCCAAACAATGCCTTGCAAAGGGATAAAACACACAAAGCATTATTACGTCAAAAATTTAACTAAAAACATGCCTCGCAAAGCCGAAATTACGAGCACACCTACAAAAAATTATATTCGAATGTTGTTGTATTGATTTTTTGCTAAAAACAAATTTCTGACTATCTTTGCCATATAATTAAAAAACAGGCATCAGCAGAAGTATTATGTTAGAAATTTTAAAACAAAGACGAACAATACGTAAATATAGCGAGCAAAACATCGACCAAAGCATGCTCGACACACTTTTTGAAGCAGCGGCACAAGCTTCGAACACTGGCAACATGCAAACATACAGTGTTGTGGTAACACGCAATGCCGACATAAAAAAACAGCTTGCACCAGCACATTTCAATCAAGCAATGGTGGAGCAAGCCCCTGTTGTGTTGACATTTTGCGCCGATTTTCGCCGATTTAGCTTGTGGTGCGAACAACGAGATGCAAAGCCAGGATATGGCAATTTCGAGTCGTTTATATCGGCTGCTGTCGATGCCATTATTTTTGCACAAACATTGGCCATTGCAGCCGAAGCCAAAGGATTAGGTTTATGCTATTTAGGCACAACAACCTACAATGCGCAAGAAATTATTGCAGCGCTTGAGCTCCCTCAATTGGTAATGCCCGTAACAACAATCACCTTAGGTTATCCGGCGCACGAACCACCAATTACCGACCGTTTGCCGCTTTCGGCCATTGTGCACAACGAAACATATCATGACTTTGCTTCGGCAGATATCGATGCTATATATGCAACAAAAGAAAATAGCGATTTTTACAAACAATTTGTGGCCGAAAACAACAAAGCTACACTGGCACAAGTATTTACCGACATACGCTACACACAAAAAAACAATGAGTTTTTCTCCGAAAAATTCACAAATGCACTTAAGCAACAAGGATTTTTACAATAATTACATACAAAAAAAAGAAATGACAAAAATTATCAAACCGCTCGTTACAATGCATTATGCAGCCTACTTATTGGCAATTTTAATTGCAAGTTTCGGCATGAACTTCAGTCAATCCATAGGAATTTCAATTGACCCATTGAGCGAATTGGGCATAAGCATTAGCTCTATTTTAATAATTGTAATCATTGGCTCGGTACCTGCAAGTTTGTGGCTGTTCCACAAAAAAGTACAAACACTGCAAACATTGGACAATACAAAGCTAAAAGTAACCGAATGGGCAAAATTTGCACGCATCCGCTTAATTGTTTTGGGCATTGCATTAAATTTGGGCGTAATATTTTTTTACATTCTTCAATTCAACAAATCGATGCTTTTTTGTGCTGGTATTGCTGCCATTGGCATGGTGTTTTCGAAGCCCAGCGAAATACGACTCATTACCGATTTGCTTTTAAATGATGATGAGATTGAAAAGATTTAAAGATTGAATGATTTGAAGATTTGAAGATTTGAAATTTGAAGATTTGAAGATTTGAAGATTGAGTGATTTGATGATT
>CAZEVV010000110.1:0-10028 GCA_964515675.1 uncultured Paludibacter sp.
AGAAATACTTGTCATACCCTACTTTTTATTTCGAGGGAGGCACACCAAAAAAGATATTCCACAACTATTAGCGGTCGAACAAAAACGTTTTCCGAATATCAACATAAAACTAGGACCACCACTAGGTATCGACGATTTAATATGTCAATTATTAATAAAACGTATTGCACAAACCGAACAAGTGTTGTAATTTCGTGTTAAAAAAAACATTGCAAAGTGTAATATATACATGCAATAATACCCGAATAATATGGGAAGCGATTTTTTTTGAATAACACAAATACAAACAACTGCAACGCGCCATGAGCATTAGTACACACAACGCACTGATAATGATTGGCGAGTTATAAACAGCAATTAAAAATAAAGTAACAAACACATGAAAAAAGGATTTTTACAAGTATACACAGGCAACGGAAAAGGAAAAACGACAGCAGCATTTGGACAAGCATTTCGAGCATACGGCCGTGGTTTTAAAGTAGGCGTAGTGCAATTTATGAAATCGTGGATTACAGGCGAAGTACTTCTGGCACAAAAACTTGAAAACTTTGAGCTCATTCGTATCGACACCTCTACAAAATTCACTTGGGAAATGACACCCGAAGAGCTCGAAAACTTAAAACAAACAGTAAGAAAAGGATTTTTCGAGTTAACAAAACTAATTGACGAAAACAAGTTCGACCTTTTGGTAATCGATGAATTCAATCATTTAATTGTACAAAATTTCATTACAAAGGACGAAGTTTTACAGTTTATCGATGCCAAACCCGAAACAATGGAGTTGCTACTTACAGGGCGCAATGCCCCCGACTGGCTCATTGAACGTGCCGATTTGGTAACCGAAATGAAACCAATAAAACATTATTTCGACAAAGGTGTAGATGCTCGCGTAGGTATCGAAAATTAAAATAAAAACAATGGAATTTGAAAAGCAAGCACATTACCCCATATTTTTAAAACTCGAAAATTTCAGTTGTTTAGTAATAGGAGGTGGCAAAGTAGCAGCCCGAAAAATATCAACATTGGTATCGGCTGGTGCTAAGCCACATATTGTTGCAACAAAGTTATGCGACGCAACAATGGCAATCGTTCGTAAGCACAATTTGCAATGGCAAGAGCGCGCATTTCAACCTGGCGACACGCGCAATTATCAAATTGTAATTGCCGCAACCAACAGCAGCACCACCAACAATACAATTGCAAACGAAGCACTTGCAAGCAAAAGCCTCGTAAACAACATCAGCAATTCGGACCTTTGCAACTTTATACTACCGGCAACACTCAACATGCCGCCACTCCAAATTGCCATTAGCACCATGGGGCAATTACCCATGCTGAGCCATGCATTGAAACAGCATTTTGCACAACGCATATCGGCCGAAAGCATCGATTTGCTGAACGAAATTTCGCACATACGCCAACAAATCATCGAACAATCGGGCACCAACGAACAAGCCAAACACAGCGCATTCGACGAAAAACTAAAACCCCTACTCGACCGTTTTGTTGAGCAGCTAACCACTCCATAACCCTCTCACCTCTCCCTAACCCTCGGCAAATTTACCCCGTCCTTCGGGCCTGCCCCGTCCTTCGGGCCTGCCCCGTCCTTCGGGGGGGTGGAAAGGGAAATCGCAAAACCCTGATGTTTATCGTATATTCATTTTTGTTTGTAATTACTTCGTCTTTACAACACAATACACCGCAATATTCAATCATGGAAGATATTCAACGAAAACCAACAAACACGAAACCCGAAACCTCCCTCGCACCTCAGGTTTAACTCATGAAGAATGAGGGAGGAGGCTGGCACGAAACCCAAAACCCGAAATAATAAATAATCTGGGCGTGCCCCTCGGAATACTCGGGTCGGGCTTTCGGCACGGCATCCACAAAGCCACCACCTGCGGCCACAGCGCGCTTCCAAGCTCACCAAAGCGGTGGCTTTGTGGCTGACAGAGAGTGCCTCTATCCCTCACGCAGCGTTACCCGAACCTGCAGTGGGTTTTCTCATCATTCACAATAAATAAAAATGCATTAAACATAACTTCGTACGACAACTACGCCATACAAATCAAGGGACAAGCGATTTCTAGTCGTTTGAAAATGTTGTGTAAATGAATTGTATCAATCATAAATTGTAAATCAATAAATTGTAAATTCTTTCTCCTCGCTAGCGCGGATTTGCAATCCGTGCTACGATAAAATGGCACGGATTGCAACCAACGGTCAGCGACCAAAGGGAGATAAATCCGCGCCAGCAAATAAAATACAAGCGAACTTCTTGTCGCTTAAAAATCTCAAAATGATGTGTAAATGAATTGGTTTTCAATCGTAAATTGTAAATCTGTAAATTGTAAATTCATTTGTTCCCTTACGCATTGTTACTTCGAGTGGTTGCGGGGGAACACGCTGTCAATTATCAAAAAGTTATAAATCAACTACAAGACTTCTTAAATAATTGACGAGAATTTATGGTGTGTTTTGCTTTTTTGGCGATTAGTATTTAATGGTTAATAAAGTTCAAAGTCTTTCGAAATATTTTGTGATTCAAGTCGTTTCTTGTTTTGCTCAATTGTTGCATGAAGTTTTTGTTTTAGTATTTTTTTGTCAGGCAACTCTGTTAGATATTCTGCTATTTTTATTCCCGAATTTTCTAGCTGCAACAATTCAATTTGCTCGTTATTCCCTTCTGCACAAAGAATTAAGCCCAATGGAGATTCTTCACCCAATTGCATGTCGTATTTTTCGAGCCAACGTAAGTATAGTTCCATTTGTCCTTTGTAAGCAGATTTAAATTTACCTAATTTTAAATCAATCGCAACCAATCTTTTCAACTTCCTATGGTAAAATAATAAATCAAGTTTAAAATCTTCACCATCTACAATCATTCTTTTTTGCCTTTCAACAAAAGTAAATCCACTTCCAAGTTCTAGAATAAATTGTTCAATTTCACGCAGGATTGCATCTTCGAGCGTTTTTTCCGAATATGTATCTTTTAAACCTGCAAAGTCTAGAAAATAAGGGTCTTTAAAAACTAAATCTGGCGTTAATCTGTCAGTTTCTTTTAGTGCATTTAGCTCTTCTCTTATTAAGTCATCAGGTTTCTTACTTAGTGCGGTACGTTCATATAGCATACTGTCTATTTTCTTCTGAAGTGTTTTTACACTCCAACCCTCAATACGACACATTTGAGTATAAAAATCTCGTTGCAATTCGTCTTTTAATGGAATTAATAATTTAAAATGCGACCAGGTTAATTGTCGCCACAGTGTAGCGACAATTTGTTCGTCGTTAAAAACTTGAGCAAATTGCATCATTCTACGCAAACTTTTTTCTTCAAAACTTCTACCATACTCAACTGTCAATTGTCGTGCTACGGATACGACAATTTGTTTTCCATATTCAGCACGCTGATTATCAAGAATTTCATTATTTATTCGTTTGCCCACATTCCAATAGGTTAAAGTCATGGTGGCATTAGCGGCATAAGCCAATTGTTTTCTGCCTTTCTCAATTAATGCAACTAAATCATTTATCAAAAGAATACTCGTTTTTTCAATTTCCATAAATTTTATATTTAAATATGGGTTATTTATTGTACATTAAAACAACAAAGTTAGCAAGATATTTCATTTAACGCTCCAAGGTTCATTTTTTCTTTTTAAATATAAACATAAGATTTTTTCTTTTTAAGATTTGCCTGTTTCGATACACTGTTTTTGTTTTTATTTTCTTGCTTGTTGCCGACGACCGAGGCTACGGACACGGGCAGTACCGATACTCGGCACGTGCCATTTGCGGGCGTATTCGCTGTCGCACAGCGACAAAGTGTACCAACGGTCAGCACAGCTAATGCGGGCCTGCCTACAGCAGGTAGGCGCAAAACCCGCTAAGTGCACGTCAGCCAGCAGGTGTGCATAGGCGTGTATTGGCAGCTGGCCGTTCAGTCGTTATACAGTCGTCATTTGCCATAGTCGCATCAACTTTCAGTTTGTCAATGCAATAAATCTGTTATATTTCTTGTTTTTTCTTGTCAGCCAACTGAAATAGTACGAAAAACTTGTGTAAATGCATAAAGCCAAAATCTAAACTCTCCACAGTGTATTGTTTTTTTTCAAAACGCACTTCAACTGTCTAACCGAACAAAAAACAATGAACTGTTAACGCTCTGCCCGAATGAAAAAGCATAAAAGCCACCGCAAGACAATTGAAATTTTAACCCGCGCTTGCTGTGGCTTTTTTTGCTTTTTGGGCGATTAAATTGTCTTATTATAACGAATAAAACAATTTGCTTTAGAGCATTCATATAATTATACTTTCACTATTGTCGGAATGTAACTTTCGATTTTTTATAACTGTTTCTTTAGAAGTATTCGCATAGCAATATGTGCAAAAATGGCTACAGGTATTATACATCCCTATATCCTTGCTAACCATACAACCGCAAATTTTTCTTTGTCCTTTATCTTTAAATTTCTCAGGACTTAATTGAATTTTATTATCAATATCTTCAAAAAGAGAATTCTTTTCTGGCAGTTTACCAAAATTCAAATAAAAAATCAAATCGTAATCATCAGCAAAAAGCTGTTTCATTAATTCGCCATCAATACATCGATTATGTTCTATTTGATATTGTTCTAAATCAATTTCCTCTGCACAAGTTGCTAATGAAATATTCCAGCCTTCCTCTTCCCACCGTTTACGGATTTTCATAAGTCCTTCTGCAATTTCATTCATTTGTGACAAATTAAACTCAGCATTTTCAATTGAGTCTTTTGAAAACAGAGAACTCTCTTTGACCAGATTTCGTTGTACTTTCCGATAAGAGTTTATATCTATAAAGCTAAATACAAGTTTGTTGGTGTAACCTTTTAACTGATTTCCAATTGACCAAACCTTCATTAATATATCACGAGGTGAAAGTTGAGGAGTTACAATCATCGGATCGAATCGCCAGATTACTTTTTCTTTACCAATTAAACCCGAAAGTTCCTTGAATGTATTTATCCTTTTTTCTAAAGCAGGAACATTAGGTTCTAAAAGTTCTTTTTCATAATCATTTAGCGTGTATTGAAAGTAGTAGTGTATGCCTAATGCATCCAATTCCTTTAAATAGGGTATTAAAGGTTTGGGATTCTTAGTCCAAAAAACCACTACTTTGCAATTTCTGAATGAAACATACAATGGTTGCTGATTAAAAGGATTATACCAAACTACATAACCTGCCTTAATTCGATTGATAAACCATTTCGCATAAAATGCTGGAATATCAGTCGAACGACTGGCCGAAACAATTACCGGAGCATGAGCTTCAACTCTTAAACCTGTTTCTGTTGTAATTTGAATTTTATCGGTCACAAGTATTTCGTTTTAAGTATAGAACAAATTTCAGATAATAATTTTGGGTCAATTCTTTTTCTTGAATTATTTTCAAAATGCAAAATAACGCTTTTGTTCGAGTGATCTTTAATTTCGCACCAAACATCCTTTTTCATATAACCACCTTCTTTATGAACTTTTTGAATCCAATCGATTTCAACTTTAATTTTTTTCTTTTGGGCGGTTGGAATAATCGATTCAATATAGTTCCATGCATTTTCATCTAAGTAAAATTCTTTTTCAGGAGGAAAATCAAATCCAAGGGTTGAATTTTCTTTTGGAAGTTTAGCTTGGCTTGATTTAGCTTTCTTAGGATTAATAACTTTTTCAATGAATGAAATTACAGTGTTTGGAGCCCCTTTTCCATTTCTTAATCGTTTGTCGTTTTTTATGGCATCAAGTAATTTTAGAGTTAATCCATAATCTTCTATATATTTAATATAAATGCTTTTGTCTGACTTTACGCTTTTAAACTTTTCCTCAATTGTTTCATAGAATTTTATAGGTTGTAGACTTGAATCCACGGGGGGGGTGTTAATTTCTACTTGTGGTGGAATTTGTGATGAGTTAATCTTAGATGCAATTGTAACAGTTGCAACTTCTTTCTTATTTTCTAATACCCCACTCAAATTAAGTCCATGAACCTGCAAATGAATGAATTTATATACTTCCGACACATAATTAACATCATCTGATAAAAATAATACATTTGTAAACGTTTTAGGCATGTTCGCAAAACCATTAAATGCACCCCATAAACCAAAAGCAAAACGATATTCGTATATCGTATTAGCTATTAATGCAGCTTCTAATTTTTCAAGTTCATCTTTTTCTTTATGCAACACAAATAGTGCAAATGATTGGTGAACTATATCTTTTGAGTTGTTAACATTAAAAACACCTTTACCTTGCATATTAGCAAGTAGTCCATTGAAAAAATCTCTTTGAGGACTTGGATTCCAAGGTATATTTTTATCTTCATACATTCTTATCAACAGTTTTATTCCTGCAGTAGCGATATCTAATCTACTTTCATTTTGTAAATCAAAGGAAATAAACTCATTAATTAATGCCATATAGAAATCAGGCTTTTCTTCTTCTAATCGTGTTAGTTTTATATTTGCCAAATTAACTTTATCTGAAAGTTTTAATCTCGATTTGTTTGCAAAGTATTCATTTTCAAGCCTCTTTGTGTTGTTGTGAATTTTTGAAATTGCGGTTTCAAAGTTTAATTCACTACTGACTATATTGAAAATATTAAATAAATTCTCTATTTTGTTGATTAAGTAAGTATCTCTTAATATTTTCTTAATATTAGTAACTGAAAGCTCGTTTCCATATCTATTAAGTAGTTTTTCTGTTTCAATTGAATCTTTATCAATGTTCTTGAAGGCAGTATTAAATACTTCTGCATTTTTCAACAAATCTTCTTTTTGAAATTGTGTCGGACTTTTATCCGGACTATTGATTATTGCTGAAATGATATTACTAATCTCCCTTGTAGTTTTCTTGATTATTATCAATTCTTTACTCAATGACTTGTTTGCACCAAGTAAATAAGAATATAAAAAACCCTTTGCTTTATTTTTGCGCTGATCAATGTCAATCAGTTTTCCAATTTCAGTATCGGACACATCTTCTATTTCTTTTATTGTGTCGGATTTAAACTGAAAAGTTGACATATTACTTTTCTTGTCCAACACACTGAAACACAATGATTTTTCATATAGCGAAACCATTTTTGTACTTAAACTCCTCTCAGCCCCTAAAATAGTTATCTTTCTTGCTTCTTCTGAAAGAAAATAAATTTTTGTTTTAAAAGGATTAAGATATATGGTCTCTGCACTTTGAAATATCAATACATCATCTAATGATTTCACTGGTAGGATATCAAACTCAGCAATAATTTCAATAACCATTGGGAAGTTATCACGTCCGTCTGCTTTTATCTCAAAAACAGGAAATTTGTCGAAAGCTATAATTGAATTAGCAAAACGATTTAACTCTTCAATTTTTTCAAATGTTTTATATCCAAAATTTCTTTTTGGATAAAAGCCTGCTGGTGAAATTGATTCACTTGCAAAAATGCTATTAAAGTTCAATGAACTAACAGGGATATATAAAGTATTCATAATTGAAATATCTCATCATCATTTTTAAAAAAATTCTCTTGAATTGAATCAAAAAAATCGGGCTGTTTTCCAGAAAAGAGGAAATATAATCGATTACTTGATCTGGTCATTGCGACATAAAGCGGTGTAAATGGATCATCTCCACCCCATAAAGTTGGTTCGGGAATAAAAACTGCATCAAACTGTAAGCCTTTAGAACTATAATAAGTCATTAATTTTGGATTATCTGATGCAAAATTTAAGTCCATTTTTGTTTTCTTAAATTTATCACCTGGAACTTCTTTATAATCAAACTTTGCTTCAATATTATATCCTTTGTTTTTGAGAAAATCGTATGCAGAATGTACATCAGGCTTTTTAATCGAAGTAGTGTAGCTATTGTATGGAAATAATATGCCAACATTTTTCAAATTTTGCTGACTAACAATTTCCATAATTTTTTCAAGTTGAGCATTAAAGTTTATGCACACTATTTTCTCTGGTAAATGTTCGCCTTCTTTGACTGCATGCCACTCCAAATCAGAATTACATATACAGTCCACAAGACGAGCAATTTTTTTCGGAAGTCTATAATTGTGCGTTAGATTATATGGTGATTCTTCTCCAATTACATTAGCAATTTTTGCCATAGAAAGAGTGTCTTTGGCAAATTTAAAAAGTGACTGCTTGGAGTCGCCAAAAAACCAAGTCGATATACTAGCAGCATCAATTAATTGCTCAATATCTCCTGCATCAAAGTCCTGAGCTTCATCCACCACCATATAATCTACTTTTGCTAATGGGACTTTTTTCCAATTATCATAATAAAAGAACTTTGTTTCATCTTGAAGCATCTCTTTCATTTTTTTTAGTGCAGGATCATTTATTAGTTGAATGCCATCGTCAAAGTACTTTTTAAGTACCTTGGTATAAACAACAAAATAAAATGATTTACCTAAATCATTGATTTGTTTTGCTTTCCACAATGCAATAATTGATTTGCCACTTCCAGCGCAACCAGTAATTGCCATTTTATTGTTTATACTTCTTTGAATTAGTTGTGTTTGAAAATTATCTAATTCTTCCTCTAAAAGAAAAAAATCTTGCATAAATTTTATCTATTAAGTTTATAACTATCAATAACTTTTTCTCCAATTGCATAAGGACATACTTTTTCTATATTTTCCCCATTCTTCTGTAATATATATTGAACTGCTTCTTCATTCTGGAGTATCTTTGCTATTAAACTTGCTTTGCCAACAATCCGATAGCTCACTTTACTTAAATCATTCACTTTTGCTTTGTGCGAAACATAAAATTTCTGTTGAGTAAAGCACTGTACGAAACATCTATTTTCATTCTTGTTGCACGACAAAGGTAGTAAAGTTTGATATTCTTTTAATTCTCGCAATGCACGATTTACCTGTAAATTCATTAATATTGGATTAAAAATATCTATATGTTCAGCTTTTGTAGTTACATCTAAAAGTATACATAACCCACTCTCTGAAAGTAACCTTAGAAATTTTATTGAAAAATCATAATACGAATTGTCATACCTTCCTCTTCCTGCCGAAATAATCTCACAAATCATTTTGAATGTAATAATATAGTCATATGAATATATGCTAAATTCAACAATATCAATTTCTTCAATTGAATTAAACACAGTATTTATTGTTGTAAGTTTGATATTCTTTGAATGCAAAATATTAAATTTATTAACTACCTTTTCAAGTATAGATAAAGCATCTGAATTGCCATCAACTGCCCAAATATTTATATTTGATATTTTAGGGTTGTATTTTTGAATTACAGTAATTAATCCAATTAAGTCTCCGCCTGTACCACAGCCAATTGATAGAATATTCAGGCTTTCTTTCTGAGAGATATTTTTTCGATATTGTTTATTTTGAAATATATTATCGAATATACAAAATGATTCGGCATAACTACGAGGGAAATAAGTCCCAAGATATTTTAAATTTTCGTTTTCATTCAAATCAAGATTATATTCAAATCTCTTGAAATCGGGGCAATATTCCGCTTCTAAATCATCAAATATATAATCATCTAACCATTTTGGTAAACGTGTTTCTGTTTTTAAATATTCAATTATATTTTCTGATTCAATTGGATAAATCTTAACTTTTTCATCTTTTGTTGAATTAATTCTTTCAATTCTATCTCCATCAAACCAAAAAATTCCATTCTCGTTTTGATAAACCTCGCGTTGTATAAACTTTTGAAGTTTTTCTATGTTTGAACTTTCTTTGACAATTATGAGATATTCATGCGTAATTTGAATGTATTTTGCCCAATTTGGTATGTCATCATTATTGCATTCATAAACTTCAAATGACTCTTCCAATTTAAGAGTCGATAAAATATCCTTAATATGGTTTTCTAAAACTTCTTTCATTTTCTATTTTGAATATTTTTTTGACCTTTAGTAAACTGTTTAATTTTATGCCTTTCGTTGTCTTTTTCTTTTTTTTTCGGCTTGCTGCTAACATTCCGCTATACAAACTCAATTTC
>CAZEVV010000111.1:0-9987 GCA_964515675.1 uncultured Paludibacter sp.
TACTTTTATACCTTTTTCATGGTTTCTACATGTGGAGAAAGGATGATTTAAACATTTTGCAGGTTTTCGTTAACCGACGAAAGCCACGCAAACATATTTTTGTTGCTGTCTTCAACCGTTAGCGCTGATTTGCAAACTGTGTTACGTACGAACATAGGTGTTTGCAAATCTGCGCCAGCAGTATTCAGAAGTTTAATTGCACTTTAAGCAAGGCCACTTAGCAATTTGGGCACAAGCTGTGTTCTTTGTAAAATGCATCGATATGCTCAACAGCTTCGTCGGCACTATCCACCAAAATGAATAAATCGGTATCGGTAGGGCTGATGGTTTTGTTTTTCTCGAGCATTTGCTCTTTGATCCATGCAATTAATCCTCCCCAAAAACTTGTGCCTACTAGCACGATTGGGAATTTGCCAATTTTTTTTGTTTGAATAAGCGTTATCGACTCAAACAGTTCGTCGAGTGTGCCAAAGCCGCCAGGCATAATTACAAATGCTTGTGCATATTTTACGAGCATAAGTTTACGCACAAAAAAGTAATCGAAATTGATGAGTTTGTCGCGGTCGATGTAAGGGTTTGCACCTTGCTCAAAGGGCAAGTTTATGTTTAGACCTACCGATTTTCCATTGCCTTCGCGCGCGCCCTTGTTGGCAGCTTCCATAATACCTGGGCCACCGCCAGTGATAATGCCATAGCCTTTGTCGACCAATTTGCGTGCAATTTCAACCGATAGTAAATAATATGGGTCGGTGGGTTGCGTGCGTGCCGAACCAAAAATACTTATACATGGGCCAATCTGATTAAGTGCCTGAAAGCCATTTACAAACTCGGCCATGATTTTAAATAGTCGCCACGAATCTTCGGTTTGTATTTCGTTCCAATCTTTTGGAGCAATCGATTTGTTGATAAGATCTTTTTCTTCTGCTGTCATGTTTTTAATGTTTTAAGAGGTTTTTTCTATTGTTTTTTTTCTAAATTGTTTTTAAACATAATTTTTTGATGTATGTTTCGGCATTGTTGTCGCCTAAATCACGCGCTTTTTGCCAGCTTTGGCATGCTTCGTTGTGTCGTTTGAGTTGGTAAAGTGCTTGTCCGCGGTTGTTGTAAACAGCACTTTTTGTGTCGTCGAGTTTTATCGAATAGTCGAAGTCGGTCAATGCCTTTTCGAACTGTTTTTGAATAAGATAGCAGGTGCCACGCCCCGCATAGTAATCGTATACAATTGGAAACTCTTCGCCGTTGACTTTTGCATATTCAATAGCCATACTGTAAGTGTCGATGGCTTGTTGGTATTTGCGTTCTAGTTGATAAATTTTTGCTAAATAATATATTATCTCGTCATCGTCGGAAAACACAGTAATACCTTTTTCTAAACAAAGGCGTGCAACATCGGTTTGACGCGATTCGAAAGCGGCCTGTGTTACATGTACATACGCTGCACGAAAGGTTGAGTCAGACGCAATTGTGGCTGCAAAAAGTGGAAATGCTGCTTGGAAATTTTTTTGTTCGAGTAATAAAATAGCTTTGTTGAAATTTTCAACAGCATTGTTGTGACTCTCGATTGATATTTGTGCTTTGGTAGCACTTATAATCGTAAATAGAAATATGAAAAGGAATGTATGTTTCATGCGATAGCTTTTTAGTTCAAAATATAAATGGTTTATTTTTTAGTTTTAAAAAATGACCCTATGTTTGCAAATATACAGAAAAATATTGAATGCATCTGTTTAAAAATATATAAATGAAAGAATTTCAAAATTTAGGTTTGTTTTTAAATATTTGATTTTGCTGGAGAAATTATGGTGTTAAATTGCATGAATATTGAGTTTTTGTTGTGTTGCTAAATTTTTTATTTCTATATTTGTTGTTCAATGACAATAAATATCTATAATAATATGATGAAACGATTACTTTCGATTACTTTTTTGTTGGCCTTACATTTACTTTTGTGGGCGCAAATACCTGTAGGATATTACAGTGCCGAAGCATTGGATGGCAAAAAATCAAACGAACTACGTTTGGCTTTTTCAACAGTTATTAGCAATGGGCATACTGCTGTTACTTATACGCCTGGGGTATGGGAGGCTTTCGCAACAACTGATGTGCGACCCACTACTGGCAAAATTTGGGATATGTATTCCAACTGCACATTTACTTTGGGCGTTAATCAAGATACTGGTTCGGGCGGCAATACCGAATGCGATGTGTACAACCGCGAACATACTGTGCCGCAAAGTTGGTTTGGTAGTCAGTACCCCATGTACAGCGATTTGTTTCATATATATGCTACCGACAAGAAAGTGAATGCCGTGCGTGCCGATTATCTTTTTGGCGAAGTGAGTAGTACAAGTTATATTTCAACAAATGGAAGTAAGCTTGGTAGTTCATCGTTTCCTGGGTATGTGGGCACAGTTTTCGAGCCAATCGACGAATATAAGGGCGACTTTGCCCGTACTTATTTTTACATGGCTACGCGCTATGCCGATGTTTGTGGTTCGTGGAGTGGAGGAGCAACTAGTGTGTTTTCGGCAACTAACGGACTTACGTCATATGCCATAAATTTATTTTTAAAATGGAGCCGACTCGACCCCGTAAGCGAAAAAGAAATTGCGCGTAACAATGCTGTTTACAATGTGCAAAACAATCGTAATCCGTTTATCGATTTTGCTGGACTCGAAGAATTTATTTGGGGTAATAAAAATACTTTAGGCTTTTCGGTAAGTGGTACACCTATTCAAAATAAACCTAATATTTCAACATCTCAAAATATCGCTGGTGGCACTACGCTCGATTTTGGTACTTCAAGTACAGCAGTACGTAAGCAACTTTTGGTAAAAACAACAGGTATTACTGGTGATTTATCTGTAAATATATCGGGTACAGGGTTTTCGTCAATGGTTTCGAGCATAAGCAAAAATGATGCACAAAATGGTTATTTGCTTGAAATCGTTTTTACGCCAACAACTGCCGGTAATTACAGCGGAACTTTAAGTATTAGTGGTGGTGGCTTAAGTCCTTCATATCAAATTAATTTAAGTGGAAAACGCTAAAATGCGTGTTTAATAATGGTAAGCAGTGCGAAAGTGCTGCTTTTTTTGTTAGAATCATTTAATATTTATATATTTATGCACTTTTTACAAATTATTTTTGTTTTGTATTAAAACGATAATCCAAATTGTTTGTTAGATAAGATGTTAGATGAATTTAACGCAATATAATATACTATAATGAAAACACTACAATTATTGAATGCAAAGTGCTTAATGGCATTTTTTGTGTTGTTGCTGAATTTGAATTGGTCATTTGCCCAAAACATCGAAAAAGTTGTGCAAATAAATGCACACGTGGTCGATGCAAAAACCAATGCGCCATTGGCTTATGCCAATATCATGTTGCAGGGCTCTAATGTTGCTACTGTAACAAATGTGGATGGAGAATTCTCGTTAAAAGTTGAAGAGGAGTCGCTCGGAAACAAAATTACGGTTAGTTTTATTGGTTATCGGTCGGCAACTGTGGTGCTGCGTACACTTTTGGGCGATAAGGCAAAAGTTGCGCTTACACCAAGTACAGTGCAATTGCCCGAATTGAGCGTTATATCGAAAGATGCAAAGCAGTTGATAGATGCCGTATTTGAGAAAAAAGCGCAAAATTATGGCCGCAACGAAACGCAAATGACGGCTTTTTATCGCGAATCGGTGCGCAAAGGCAAAACATATGTGTCGTTGGCCGAAGGTGTAGTGGATATTTTTAAACAGGCTTATAATAATGGGCGCGAGGATGTTGCTCAGTTTTATAAGCTGCGCAAACAAACCGATTACAGTCGCTTGGATACATTGACTTTTAAACTTATGGGTGGTCCGTTCAATAATATTTATTTGGATGTAATGAAATATCCTGATTTTATTTTCACAGCTAATATTCATGCAACATACGATTTTGAATTTGATCGGTCGACTTATATCGACGATAAATTGATTTATGTAATTGACTTTAAACCAAACAAATATCAGGTAGAGCCATTGTATGCCGGAAAACTTTATATCGATGCTGAGCATTTGGCTTTGCGTAGCGCTGTGTTCGATTTAATGCTCGATAAGCCCGAATTGGCTGCCAGTATGTTTGTGCGAAAAAAACCAATCAATGCGCGTACATTTGCCACGCAAGCTTCGTATCGTATCGATTATAATTATAATAATGGACGCTGGTATTATGCCTATTCGCGCATCGAATTGGGCATACGCATCAATTGGCGCCGTAAACTTTTTAATACCAATTACAACTCGGTTATCGAAATGGCTGTAACCGACCATCAAGCAGCCTCGAGTGGAAACAGTAATATTGCTTTGCGCGATCGTATTCGCCCAACGGTGGTGGTAGTGGATAAAGCCGATGGGTTTGCCGACCCAGAGTTTTGGGGCGAATTTAATGTAATTGAACCCGACAAACCTATCGAAACAGCAATACGAAAAATTCAGCGACAACTCGAACGCAAATCAGAATAGTTGTGCTCTGAAAATGCTGTGTGAAATACAACGGATGCTTAGATAATCATTTATTTAAGTGTCCGTTTTTTGTTGTTTTGAAGAATTTCGTAGTAATTATTTCATTTTTTTGCCAACCAAGCATTCAATTAAAGAAAAATTTCTATAATTATTCCACTTTTTAGCCTAAAACTTTCTGAAAAATCAACTTAAAATACTAATTTTGCAGTCGCTTAGAAATTTCGAAAATCAAAATATATTATGGCAGAAAAAAAATTGAATTTGTTGGCCGATTTTCCTGCTGTTGCTACACAGCAATGGATGGATAAAATTACGGCTGATTTGAAAGGGGCAGATTTCGACAAGAAACTTGTTTGGAAAACAAACGAAGGTTTCAGTGTGCTTCCTTTTTACAGAGCAGAAGATATCGAGGGTTTGAAAACCACCGAAGCTGTTCCGGGAAAATTCCCTTATGTGCGCGGCACAAAAGCCGACAACAACTGGTTTGTTCGTCAGGACATTGTTGTTGAAGATGCTAAAGTGGCTAATGCTAAGGCATTGGATATTTTGTACAAAGGTGTCGATTCGTTGGGTTTTAAACTCAATAAAAAAGATTTGAGCCCAGCTTTTATCGAAACACTACTCGAAGGCATTGCTGCTGATTGTGTTGAATTGAATTTTTCGATTTGCACACGTAGTTCGGCCGAATTGGCAACTATCCTTACCAACTATTTCAAAGCCAAAGGCTACGATGTAACCAAACTTCATGGGTCAATTAACTGGGACGGAATGAATGCTATGCTTTTGCGTGGCAAAAATTTCGAGAAAGACGAATTGCAAACACTTGCAAAAACAACTTTCGAAGCCGCACTTGGCTTGCCATTTTACCGTGTTTTGGGTGTTAATGCTACTACTTTGAGCAATGCGGGTGCATTTGTAGCACAAGAGTTGGGTTATGCTTTGGCATGGGGAAATGAGTATCTTTCTTCGTTAATCGAAGCCGGATGTGAGCCTTCTGTAGTTGCTAAAAATATTAAATTCAACTTTGGCGTTGGTGCTAACTATTTCATGGAAATTGCAAAATTTCGTGCTGCCAAATTGCTTTGGGCACAAATTGTTGATGCTTACAATCCAAAATGTTTGAAAGACAATTGCGCACATACCGAGGATGGTATTTGCAAATGTGCTGCTAAAATGCGCATACATGCTCAAACAAGCGAATTTAATAAAACAATTTTCGATGCTAATGTAAATATGCTTCGTACACAAACCGAAGCTATGAGTGCTACTTTGGGTGGTGTTAATTCACTCACAGTATTACCTTATGATAGCACATACAAAACAGGCGACGAATTTTCGGAGCGTATTGCGCGTAATCAGCAATTGCTTTTGAAAGAAGAGTCGCACTTCGATAAAGTAGTCGATCCTGCTGCAGGTTCGTATTATATCGAAACACTTACAAAAAATATTGCTGAGCAAGCTTGGAAATTATTCCTCGAAATTGAGGATAATGGTGGTTTCTTTGCTGCTATCAAAGCCGGAGCGGTGCAAAAAGCTGTAAAAGCTACTGCTGCAAACCGCTTGAAAGCTGTATCGAGCCGTCGCGAAGTATTACTCGGAACCAATCAATTCCCAAATTTCAACGAAGCAGGTAGTGCGAAAGTTGAATTGGGCAAACAAGCGCACGACTGTGGTTGCGACCACACTGCGGTTGAAACTTTAGTACCCGTACGTGCTGCCGAAGAGTTTGAAGCTTTACGCTTTGCTACCGAAGCTGCTGCTAAACGTCCAAAAGCATTTATGCTTACCATTGGTAATTTGGCTATGCGTTTGGCACGTGCTCAGTTCTCGTGCAACTTCTTTGCTTGCGCCGGATACGAGGTTGTTGATAATCTTGGTTTCAAAACTATTGAAGAGGGTGTGGCTGCCGCTACCGAAGCGGGTGCCGACATTATTGTGCTTTGTTCGAGCGACGACGAATATGTGGAACTTGCACCTGCTGCTTACGAAGCATCAAAAGGCAAGGCCATTCTTGTTATTGCCGGAGCTCCTGCTTGTACCGACGATTTGAAAGCCATTGGCATTGAACATTTTGTAAATGTGAAATCGAATGTGCTGGAAACGTTGAAAGGCTTTAATCAAAAGCTCGGTATCAACTAAGCTTATCACAAAATGTGATAAGCTCAATTTGAAAAAATATGGAATTGCAATTGATACAAAATAAAATCTACGAGATACGCGGTTTTAGTGTAATGTTCGATTTTGACTTGGCAACACTTTATGACGTGAAAAACTTTCGTCTTAAAGAGCAAGTTAAAAGGAATATTGACCGTTTTCCGGGAGATTTTATGTTTCAACTTACAAAAACAGAATGGAGAGAGCTTATCGCAATTTGCGATAACCTACCCGAAAATGCAAAGTTTAGTCCTGCAACTCCATATGTATTTACACAAGAAGGTGTGGCAATGTTATCGGGCATTTTACGTTCTCCAATTGCAATTCAGGTTAATATAAATATCATGCGAGCATTTGTTGCTATCAGACAGTTTGCTTTAATTAATTCAAATACACATCAAGAGATAGAAAAGCTTAAGAAACAAGTAAATGCACTTTTTTCTGATGTTGAAAGTCTTGGTAAGGAGCATGAAGATTACGACAAGCATTTTGATGATATTTATATGGCACTTGCCGATTTGGCAGCTAAAAATAAGCAGCTAAATAAACCCAGAAATCCTATTGGATTCGATGTTAAAAAAGATACAGAAGCATAATAGTTGAGCTTGTCGCAAATTGTGAGAACCTATAAAATATCATTTAGTAAAAATTGATTTTAGAACATATTAAAATGACTGAGGAATTAGCATTGAATCATGTTTCAAAATCTAAAATCTAAAAAAAAATGAAACCAAATTTCAAAAATATCGATATCAAAAATGTAACGGCAGGCGTAGCGCCCGAAGTTACAAGCAATTGGCTTACACCCGAGCTTATTCCGGTGAAGCCTTTTTATACCAAAAACGACATTGCTGGCATGGATCACTTGAACTATGCTGCTGGTCTTCCACCTTATTTGCGTGGACCATACTCAGTAATGTACGCTATGCAACCTTGGACAATTCGTCAGTATGCAGGTTTTTCAACTGCTGATGAGTCAAATGCATTCTATCGTCGTAACCTTGCTGCCGGACAAAAAGGTCTTTCGGTAGCATTCGACCTTGCCACACACCGTGGCTACGATGCCGACCACGAGCGTGTAGTGGGCGACGTGGGTAAAGCGGGTGTGTCTATTTGTTCGGTCGAAGATATGAAAGTGTTGTTCGACGGTATTCCATTAAACAAAATGTCGGTTTCGATGACAATGAACGGCGCCGTACTACCTGTTCTTGCATTTTATATTAATGCAGGTTTGGAGCAAGGTGCAAAGTTGGAAGAGATGGCCGGAACGATACAAAATGATATTTTGAAAGAATTTATGGTGCGCAATACTTATATTTATCCACCAAAATTCTCGATGAAAATTATAGCTGACATTTTCGAGTTTACATCTCAAAAAATGCCAAAGTTCAACTCAATTTCAATTTCGGGTTACCACATGCAAGAAGCTGGTGCAACTGCCGATATTGAATTGGCTTATACACTGGCCGATGGTCTTGAATATCTTCGTGCAGGTGTTAATGCAGGTATGGACATTGACTCTTTTGCTCCACGTTTGTCGTTTTTCTGGGCAATAGGTATGAATCACTTTATGGAAATTGCCAAAATGCGTGCTGCACGTATGTTGTGGGCAAAAATCGTAAAACAATTCAACCCCAAAAACCCAAAATCCTTGGCATTGCGCACGCACTCGCAAACTTCGGGTTGGTCGCTTACCGAGCAAGACCCATTCAACAATGTTGGACGTACTTGTATCGAAGCAATGGCAGCTGCATTGGGACATACACAATCATTGCACACCAATGCTTTGGACGAGGCAATTGCCTTGCCAACCGATTTCTCGGCGCGTATTGCTCGTAACACTCAAATTTACATTCAGCAAGAAACCGAAATTTGCCGCGAGGTGGATCCATGGGCAGGTTCGTATTATGTTGAAACGTTGACCAATGAATTGGCTGAAAAAGCTTGGGCTTTGATCGAAGAGGTCGAAAAATTGGGTGGTATGGCTGCGGCAATCGAAACTGGTGTGCCAAAAATGCGTATCGAAGAGGCTGCTGCTCGCACACAAGCGCGTATCGACTCAGGATCGCAAACCATTGTAGGTATTAACAAATATCGTCTCGAAAAAGAAGATCCTATTGATATTTTAGATGTTGATAATACAGCGGTACGTATACAGCAAATTGAGCGCTTGCAACAATTACGCGCCAATCGTAACGAAGCCGATGTGCAAAAAGCATTGGCTGCTATCACCGAATGTGCCCGTACCGGAAATGGTAACTTATTGGAATTAGCTGTCGAAGCTGCTCGTGTTCGCGCATCGTTGGGCGAAATTTCGGATGCTTGCGAGGCTGTATGTGGACGTTATAAAGCAACTATCAGAACAATTTCAGGCGTGTATTCATCAGAAACTAAAAACGATGCAAATTTCATTAAAGCTTGTGAGCTTACCGAAAAATTTGCTCAAAAAGAAGGTCGTCGCCCTCGTATTATGATCGCAAAAATGGGTCAGGATGGTCACGACCGTGGTGCGAAAGTTGTTGCAACAGGTTATGCCGATTGTGGGTTCGATGTGGACATGGGACCATTGTTTCAAACGCCAGCCGAAGCAGCGAAACAGGCTGTAGAAAACGATGTGAACGTAATGGGTGTATCGTCGTTGGCAGCCGGACACAAAACTTTGGTGCCTCAAGTTATCGAAGAATTGAAAAAACTTGGTCGCGAAGATATTATTGTAATTGCTGGTGGTGTAATTCCAGCGCAAGATTACGATTATCTTTACAAGGCAGGTGTAGCCGCAATTTTTGGCCCAGGTAGCCCAGTTGCTAAAGCGGCTGTAACTATCATGGAAATTTTGTTGGAAGACTAAAAGCCACCTAAATCCCCCTCAAAAGGGACTTATATAAAAAGCGGACTTGCCACGATTTTGAGGCAAGTCCGTTTTTTGTTTAAAATAATTGCCAAAAAGTTTCATTATCATTAAACAATTTGTATATTTGCAACGTTAAATTAATGTATAAAATTTATTTTTTAAATTAAGCGGACCATAATAACTTTTGGAGTATATTTTGAAAATTTCATTGAAGGACTTTCGAAGAAGGAGGTACAAAAGATAGATTATTTACTTACTTTGCTTCGCTCACAAGATAGATTGCCTGTAAAGTTTATTTAATTGATAAGAGAAAGTGTATATGAACTTCGAATTGAATATAATTCAAATATTCACCGAGTTTTTTTATCTTTGATGAAGATAAGATAGTTGTTTTATTTAATGGGTTTCAGAAAAAAAAACACAAAAAACGCCAATAGTTGAAATAGATAAAGAGATAAAAATTAAAAATGATTATTATTA
>CAZEVV010000112.1:0-5748 GCA_964515675.1 uncultured Paludibacter sp.
TGAAAAATGAGGGAGGAGGCAGGCTCAAAACTCATATCTCAGAACTCAGAACTTCCTTCTCCCCCATGGGGTTTACCTCATGACGTAGTAGGGAGGGCTGGGGGGCATTTTGGGCGTGCCCCTTGCGGGTCGGGCTTTCGGCACGGCATCCACAAAGCCACCACCCCAAAGGCCTGCTAGCGCGTATTTGCAATCCGTGCTAGCTTTCAGGACACGGATTACAAATCCGCACCAGCAATGGGGTGGTGGCTTTGTGGCTGACGGAGAGTGCCTCTATCCCTCACGCATCGCTACTTCGAGTGGCTTCTGGTAGTGGCATCGGCATCGGATTTTAACGGGTTAATCAGAAAAATACACCCCAAAGGTCTTATAGATCTTTGGGGTGCATATTCTTATCTTAATTTATAGCATTCTTATTTTTCTTCAAATGCTTCAATTATATCCTTAATCTTTTCCCATATTAAATCGGCCAAGTCACTATTTCCATCAGGATCTTCAGGATATATTTCAATAATTCCATTTTTGTTACCATCAAGGGCAGATGAAATATCAATACCACTAGTAGGATTAAATAATGATGTTAAATCAAACGAAACGCTTAATACAGCTCTACTTGCTTCGTCAAGATATACAAGTTCATTAAACTCAATTTCAAATTCGAGCTCATTGTCAGTCCAGAAAATGAATGGAGTCCCATTTATTGTACCTTCAATCCGTATTGATTTACCGTACAAATCAGAGATTGAATTTTCGCTCTCCCTGAATTTAAATTCAATTTCATCGTAAGTGGCCACTGGTAACTCCAAGTTGTTTGCAATTATAGTCTCAATGGCATTACCATCTTTCATTAGGTCAATTTCAAAGGGGCCAACAAGCTCGTAATCAGTGGCTACAGAATCAGTCTTAAACATTGGATCGTTGTCGTCAAACTCTATCTCAATCTCTTCAATGTTTATTTTAAAACTCTCAATAATCACAGCAGAAGCAGAAGGGCTTTTTATTATTGACGACTTAGTTGCAGATTGATAGCTTGCCTTAAACTTAATGGCAGTTTGGTTATCATTCTTATCACAAGAAGACAAAAACACCGTAAGTGTTACAAACAATACGGCTTTGATAAAATTATTTTTTTTCATTATATTTAAAAAATTATTTAAAATTATTTATTACTTAGTTTCTACTTATAAGACGCAAGATTATTAAAAGGTTGTAATGTGATAACAAATTTTTAATTAGAATTTGTTTAAAAACCTGTAGGAAAGAGATAAATTTAAGCTGGTAGCTAAGTTATTGGTTCTCTTAAAGTGGCTAGGAGTGATGTCGTCACCCTTAAAGATATTTACGACATTATAGCTAACTCTAACACTTGGCTTTATTGTCATTCCGTTTTTGAAAGCGATATTGAACTGATAACCAGCAAGTAAGCCACAATCAAGGTCGTTATACCTATCATTAACATTAAACCAAGTTTTATCCTGTATCTCATGAGCCATAGTTAATCGCGAAAAATAACCGCCAACAATTATCTCTCCAGGAATTCTCTTGTATTTCCAGACATAGAATGATTGCAACTTTAGGTATTCAAGAGCAATATTTCTTTCCATATAGCTTGCGTTTATGTATTGCTGATACTTTTGACCAGCTTCAGATTTCCAGAAAAACTCCAAACCAAACACATGTCGGTTATTAATTTCGAATGAAGATGTCAACCCGATATCCTGTCGGAAGGTTGGAAGCGAAGCACCTAATTTACTGGCATTTAATCCATTTCTAGTTTCATGATTTAACAGCCAAGTATTTTTATAACCATACAGTAAGCCAATGTCGACAACCCGAATAGAAATTCCTGCGGACTTAATAGGCTCTTGAGTATAATTTAATCCTTCATCAATAGAATAGGGCGAAAAGGTATCTTTGTCTGCTAAAAATTTTTTTACATCAAATGGGAAATTTTGGTTTTTTTGTAAAGATAACACCTCGGTGAAATAAGTTGTACTTGCAGAATCAATATTATTTACAATAGATTTTAACTCACTGTTGAAAGATAACCCTGAAGGCTTTTGAATTAGGTGTTTTGTTTGGGGTAATTCAGGCACTACCCTTTGAGCTAATTCTAGCTTTTCAAATCCCTCTTCCTTTTCCTCTTTCACTTCCTTTGCAGCTGTCAAAGGGATTGACTTAAATGATGATATTTCTACAATTTGATCCGCTTCATTACTTATTTCTGAAATAATGATTGTTTGATTTGCTTGATCAAAAACGTTTCTGACTGGCAAAAACATAATTAGAACAATAGCTGCTATTGCAGCGAACACCCTTAGGTATCTCATAGGAGCTACAGTAGCTTTTTGGGGCATAATCTCTTCGAGCTTGGTAGAAATAGTATCCCAAGTCTCAATAAAATCGAGTTCATCCTGTATTTCATCCCACACAGAACTTCCGTCTCCAACATCAACCTGTTGAATCCGCTCGTTGTACTCTATGTCAAACTTGCTTCTTGTCATTGCCTGCTGAGTTCATATTCGTAAAGCCATTTTTTCAGAAGATGCCTTGCTCTTTTATACTGCGATTTTGAAGTACCCTCTGTAACACCAAGTCTTTCTGCAATTTCTTTATGGGGCAACCCTTCAACTGCAAAAAGATTGAATACAACCCTTGCCCCATCGGGTAGCTGCTTAACGTAACGAAGAATAATGTCATCTGTTAGGTCTTGGAACGTGAAGCTATCGCTTTCAACTTCTGGCTCATCAGGTAACTCATCATGAAAAACGAGTCTTTGTCTCTTCCTATAATAATCAATAGCTGTATTGGTAACAATACGCCTAATCCAACCCTCCAATGAGTTATTTGTGTTGAAATTATCGAGATTTGTAAAAACTTTTATGAATGCCTCCTGCAAAATATCCTTTGCTTCAAATCTGTCGCCACTATATGAAAGACAAATATGAAACATAGTCTTAAAGTATTTTTCGTAGAGTTGTTGTTGTATCCTTCTATCATTTTCTATGCAACCTCTTAACAATTTCAACTCTTCATTATTTGAACTTCTATCCATAAAACAAAAGTCTATAAATTTATTGTTAAAATGGTTGACTCCTCCATTCTATTAAAAATTGCGCTATAAATCTGGCTATTTACATACTTGCTAATAAAAATATACTCTTTGTCATCAACCAATCCAATAAATGCATTATTCATCATTTGATGTGTAATAACTGAGAACCAGTATGCTGGATCAATTTGAAGGGTTCCAATATTGATAATTCTTTTATCCAGTATTACCTCTTGACCACCAGATCTATTCATCGCGAGTATTTGAAAGGTTAATGGGTCGTTAACCACAATAATAATATTTTTTGTTCTACTATTGGTCGTAAATTTTCCTTTCAATAACAAGCAAGGGGTCAACTCATCAAGGTAATCCTCTATAATGTCTCCTAAATCTTCCTGCAATCCTTCCAGATCATCATTTGCTTCAACAACATCAAGCCAATCAAGTATATCTTTAATTAAATCACTTTCCTCTGCATCAGGCTTAAAGTTCAATGAAAATGAGATAGGGTTATATATTCCTTGCGGAATATCAAACTTTTCGGTAACATTGGTAGAAGTAGATTCTATTAGGAAGTTTTTTTTAAGGTCAAATTCCCTTTTTAAAAAACGTCATCCCCTTGTTCCCTATAACCACGGATATCGATGCTATTCAGCATTAGACTAATTTCGTCAATAGTTATTGCTCCTCCAAGTATAGCATCGTTTTTAATTATGAAATTCAACTCAAACTCAGCCGGTAGGGTATAGCTTTTTTTTTCGCAACCACCAATCAATATTAAGAGTAGCATAAAGGGGGCGATATGCCATTTTTTATATAGTGTTTTCATTATTCCACATTAATTATCTTCATTTTTATATATTTATAAGACGAGAAAAAGTAATCAAGGTTGTAATTTGTTTTTTTTTTTGAAATCTGAATAAAGAATTTTGTTTTACGGATGCATATTCACCTAAATGGATATTGTTTCAAGGGGATTCGTTTTAATTGTGCCTAAATACAATATGCAGAAAAATACAACCCACCGACAAAAATAGTGAAAATATATATAATAACACTTTCATAGCTGCTTTAATTTCAATTAAAATTTGACATTTTCAGTCTCCAAATATATTTATTCAACTAATTCTACTCCGAACCAATTACCTTCGTTCGGCTTATGCACTGCCTACGTCGTGCTAAAAGCAAGGCTCTGCCTTGCAAAGCAAATTACATCACCTTCTGTATGAATGGAATCTTCAGCAGCAATAATTAAGCGAGAGGAATATGAAGCTGGCAAGATAAAACCGATATTCGTTGTAGCGTTTCGATATGTTGAAGCTAAAAAAAAGCACCGCGTTTCAAATTGCTTCAAACATAAAAAGCAATAGCATTTCTTTTAGCACGACGTAGCCATAGCATTCCCTGCTAGCGCGGATTTGCAATCCGTGCTACCATATATATTGCATTGCATTGACAAGTTCAAATTCTTTGAAGTACTTCAATCATAAATATTAAACAAAACAACGATGAAAAATCCAATTCGTAAGGACGTTTTCATTTTTGTGAAAAATAATTTTATTAAGCTATTGCATATCTCAAAAACATGCTTTATATTTGCAACGTTGAACTGTTAATTATGATGTCGTTTTTCTGGTTTACTTTACACGAATAACGGTTCCACACAATCAAATTTTATTTTTGACAACCGTTAATTCATTTTTTTATGACCGTTTGTAATACAACATACACAAAACCGTTGCACGATGTACACACATTGTGCAACGGTATTTTTTTTAGTATAAACTTTTAAACAAAAATTTCTTATGGAGAACCGTATCAATGTAGTGCTCACCGAAGAGCAAAAAACCAAATTGCTAAGCGACTTAAACAGTTTACGTCAGCAAATGCCTTTTTTATTAAAAGTTTCGGATGCAGATAGACAAAGCATTCATCAAATGGACGACCGACGCCGACCATTTACCGAAAAAGCTTGCGACTTTGCAACGCGCAATGACGCAATTAACCCTGGCCCCGGATTAGTTGAAAATGCAGTAAACGACCTTGCTCTGTACAGCACCTTGGCAGTTGTAGAAAATGAGCTGAAACAATTGCTCGAAATGGTAACCGACACCAAGCAAGTGGCTGGTGCCGAGGCCTACGAAGTGGCTCGTTTCGTGTACATGAAAGCCAAAATGTCATCTAAAATGCGTATTCCAGGCACCGATGCCATAGTAGATGCGCTAGCCAAGCTTTACAAAATCAGTAGTAAGCCCGCCGCACCCAAGAACGAAGCTTAATGTAACACATCGAAGCTCAAAAAAATCGGCAGTACGCAGGTCAAATCGACTCGGGTACTGCCGATTCAGCATCATAGGGGCCGATGTCGGAGCAAAAGTGTCCGTTAACGCACACTTTTTGTCCGTTAACGGACACTTTGAGGTCGATATCGGACACTCGAGGGTCGATATTTTTAACTAAAGTGTCCTTTTTCGCATAATTTTGGCAAAATATCGGGCTCATGAGGGTCGATATCGGACAGTTAAGGGTCGATGTTGGACACTCGAGTGTCCGTTAACGGACACTTTTGGTCTGATGTCGGACATTCGGGGTCTGATGTCGGACACTTTTATTCCGTTAACGGATACTTTAGGTCTGATGTCCAACACTTCGGGGTCGATGTCGGACGGTTTTGTTCCGTTAACGGACACTTTGGG
>CAZEVV010000112.1:5848-9748 GCA_964515675.1 uncultured Paludibacter sp.
CCAACACTTCGGGGTCGATGTCGGACGGTTTTGTTCCGTTAACGGACACTTTGGGGTCGATGTCGGACGGTTGAGGGTCGATGTCGGACGGTTTTATTCCGTTAACGGATACTTTAGGTCTGATGTCCGACACTTCGGGGTCGATGTCGGACGGTTTTGTTCCGTTAACGGACACTTTGGGCGATAAGTTTAGTCCTTTTCAAATAAAATTACTTACACTTATCAATCCTATAGTTTTACTCATAATAGCCATAACAATTGGCACATTACTCTATCAATCAGCAGGTTTGCGAGTGCCATTTGTGGAGCGCTTGGTAGGATTGAGTTCGCAACACAATAGCCGAACAGTAATATTTTCGGGCATTGTGGGCGGTTTAATTGCTGGTGCTTGTATTAGCATTATTGCAATTGTTTTTAAATCGATTACCCCGCATGAATTTAGCGAATTGGGCAAATCGTATCAACCCACTTTGGCAGCCCGCTTTTTGTATGGTGGCATAGTCGAAGAGTTGTTTATGCGATTTGGGTTAATGACATTACTAGTGTGGATAAGCAGCAAAATTACCAAAAACACGCGCGATTATGTATATTGGGTGGGCATTGTGTTGGCAACATTAATTTTTGCCATCGGACATTTTCCTGTCGTTTTCAATTCGGTCGATAATCCATCAACCACCTTACTTACTTATGTAATGTTGGGAAATTCGATTGGTGGAATTGTATTTGGATGGCTGTATTGGAAAAAAGGCCTCGAAAGCGCCATTATCGCACATGCTTTTGCACATGTTGTGATGGTTTTGGCAAAGATATAATAAAAAATGAAATATGAAAAATGAAAAATGTCCTGATATTATTGGGTTGAAAAACAAAAATGAAAAAAATGAAAAAAATAATTATTTCGATAGCTGCGGCCATAGTGCTGCTATTTGCGGGCAAAACAAAAGCTCAAACAAATGATGTGATATACTCGGTGATTTATAACTCGGTGTACGACAATTATCCATTGCCCATGATTGGCTTTATAAATGTGGCGCATGGTAACCTCAACACTTTTCAGTTGGGCTTTGTAAATGCAACTCAATTGCACAACAGTGCTGCACAAATAGGTTTCGTAAACACTACAGGCTCAATAAATGGTGCTCAGTTTGGCTATATCAATAATAGTCGCAGATTTGTAAATGGTTTTCAGGGCGGATTTGTAAATGCTGCTGGTGCCGAAGTAAATGGCTTTCAGGCAGGGTTTGTAAATGTAAGTGGTCAGTGGCTCAATGGCTTTCAGGCGGGTTTTGTAAATGCAACCCGACGCACAGTTGATGGTTTTCAGGCGGGTTATGTAAATGTGGCAGGCGAAAACTTGGATGGTGCGCAATTTGGTTTTGTAAATGCTACAGCCAAAGATGTGGATGGCGCGCAATTTGGATTTGTGAATGTAGCGAGCAAACTCAATGGTTTACAACTTGGGTTTGTAAATGTTGTCGACAGTGTTGTGAGTGGTGCGCCCATAGGCTTTTTGTCGATTGTACGCAAAGGCGGCTACAAAGCATTTGGTGTGTATGCCGACGAAATGTTTCCTGTAAATCTTTCGTTTCGTATTGGTGTAAAAAGCTTTTATACTAATTTTGTACTTTCGCACAACAATACATTCGACAACAAATTTGCTTTAGGAGCAGGTGTGGGAGCTATTGTCGATATGAATGACAGACTGTTTCTAAACCCAGAGTTCATGTCGCAAAGCAGCATAAATACAAGTTTATTGTTTCAGCAAAACCACATACTTAATATTAGTTTGGGTTACAAACTCACACGTAATTTGCATTTTGCGGCAGGTCCATCACTTGTATGGAGTTACAGCAACGATTTGAATAATGTCATGGAGCCTTATGTAAGCATTTACGATTTTGCAATGAGCGGGCGTAACCGTATGCACATTGGCGCAAGAGCATCGATGTATGTAAGCTTCTGATAAAAAAACATTGCAATAAGAGGAAATTCAAAAAGTACTCTTATTGCAAAAATCGTAATTATCAACATTTAATTATCTTTCAAAAAAAACGATTCAAATTAAATAAAAATCTCCAAAAAAAAATACAATGAACTTACATTTTGTTTCGAAAAAACACATCGATAAATTCTTGTCGAGCAATGCAATAGCCATAGTTGGTGCATCGCGCAATGCCAAAAGTTTTAGTGCCGAAGTATCGAAACATCTAAGCAACGAAGGCTACGATGTTTATAGCATAAATCCCGCTTATGCCAACGATAAGTCAACTGAAAAGCAAATTTCGAGCATTGAGCAATTGCCCGAAAATGTAAAATCGGCATTGATATTGTGCGCCCCTGCTCGCTCCGAAGCCTTAGTACAAGCTGCCATCGACAAAGGCATACAAAACCTGTGGATACAACAAATGTCGGAAACGCCACGAAGTATCGAAATAGCGCTCGAAGCTGGTGTAAACTTGGTGCACAATCATTGCATTTTTATGTTTTCGAACCCCAAAGGCATACATAAATTTCATTATAATATCAAAAAGTTTTTTGGCGGAATACCAAAGTAAATTCCGTTTAACAGGCAGCTATTCAGACAGCATAACAATAAGAGTTTTCAAGTGAAAAACAAAGTACTTGCACAAAATGGCAAATAATACACACTCAGCGTGAGTAGGCCATTTATTTATTTAAAATGCCGAACTTTCGCTGCTTCGTGCGCATTCACCTTCACGCATACTTATAAAACACGGCACTTGATTTCAATCATTATTTAGCTGATTATTAACACAAACAAAAAAACTCTCAATAATTTTCAGAAATTCTAAAAATATATTATAAAATAATTTTGTCAATTCAAATAAATACACTTACTTTGCATTTCAAAGTACTTTTACAATATTAGTAAAATAATATGAGCAAGCAATCAGAAGATATCAAATTAATCAGGAATATGATGGAACGTTCGTCAAAATTCCTAGTATTTAGCAGTTTATCGCCAATATTCGCAGGTTTCGTGGCATTGGTAGGAGCCATTTACACATATTTCTATTTGCAAAATGCAAGTACTGAAACATTCCAGTCAAAATTGTACGTTTTGCTTCCTGTGGCTTTGTTGGTTTTGTCAATCTCAGTAGTGGCAACAATACTTTTTTCAAATGCTAAAGCAAAGCGCCTGAAACAAAAATTATGGAGCAAAACAAGCGCAAAAACGCTTTACAATCTTGCCGTTCCAATGTTGGCAGGCGCATTATTTGCCATCATACTTCTTACACGTTATCAATACGATTTAATTGCATCAATCACATTAATATTTTATGGATTAGGACTTATTAATGCTTCTAAATACATTTTCGACGAATTGCATTATCTAGGCATAATCGAAGTAGCATTGGGCTTATTATCACTCATTTGGCTTGAGCAAGGCTTATTGTTTTGGACCATCGGGTTTGCAATTTGCCACATTATTGTAGGTATAGTTATGTATCGAAAATACGAAAAAAAGTAATTCAATCATGGCCAATATCATCGCAAAACTCAACAAGGCTTTCGATAGTCGTATTAGACTTGGTATAATGTCGATACTCATGGTGAACGACTATGCCGACTTTAGTATGCTAAAAGAAATGCTTGAGCTTACTGATGGAAACCTTGCAAGTCATCTTAAAGCGCTTGAAGCATTGGAATATATTGCATCGAGCAAACAATTTATAGCGCGCAAGCCCAACACTCGCTATACAATAACAGCATTAGGTCGCTTGAGTTTTCAGGAACATATCAATGGTTTAGAGCAACTTATAAAATAATTTTTTTATACATATACTTTGAATTTCAAAGTACTTTTCAAAAATAAATATCAATAATTAATTTTTAAAACACAATTTACATGGAAGAGATGACAAAAAAAGCTGAACG
>CAZEVV010000113.1:0-9709 GCA_964515675.1 uncultured Paludibacter sp.
AAGTTTTTTTAAGTACACAAGCTTTTAATTATTCATCTGTTTTAGTATAAATATTGTATCTTTGTGCATCAGCAAAATGTTTGTACACAACAAACTTTTAAAACAAAAACAACATTCGAGATGCAAAAAAACTCATTTATTTCGATATTATTAAAATACAAAATTGCAACATTATTAATATTTATGTTGCTCACAATGTTGGCATCGTGCGACCCTGAAGAAGTATTGAACAACGACGACAAAAACCCCAATACTGGCAACACAATCACACATAAGCTAATAGATATCAACGCATTCCCAACACTCACCATCACAACAACTACGGCCGAGTGGAATAAGCTTTTGCAATATTTTGACATGAATAAGGACAATGAAGAATATGTAGCTGGCGATTTTAAATTTGAAATAAATGGCAAAACACACAGCCTCAGCAATGTGGGCTATCGCTTGCGTGGCAATACGAGCCGACGCAGGCCCGAAGGTAAAACAGGGCAATTGCACAACCCAACAAACCCCGATTATCATCATGTGCATTTTGCATTAAAATTCGACAAATTCAATAAAGCGAATCATATCGATGGCGTAAAGAAACTGAACCTCAAGTGGTTTAAAGATGATGCCATGTATGTACGCGAAGTTTTTTGCTACGACCTTTTCAAACGCTTCGAAGTTTGGACTGCGCCTTTGTCGAGCTATTGCCGGCTTTATCTCAAAATAAGCGAAGATGCTAAACCAGTTTACTTTGGCGTGTACCAAATACTGGAACCGATTGACGATGACCACATTGCCAACCGCGCACACAAATTTGCTGGCACCAACGGCAATTTGTGGAAAGCCAATTGGGGTGCCGACTTGCTCAATGCCGACCGCAGCCGCATGGGTCTCGAAAACATAACACTCACAAGCACTTACGAACCAGTGTACGACCTTAAAACCAACAAAAAAAACTTGGAACAAGCAAAAGATCAGCTGGTTGCATTTATCAATAATTTAAACAACAAACAAGGCGACGACTTTAAACAATGGATTGCCCAAGCTACTGACCTTGAGCTACTGCTTAAAACATATGCTGTAAATGTGGTTTGTGGCATGTGGGACGATTATTGGAACAATTCCAACAATTATTATTTTTATTTTGATACAAATGGCAAATTTTATTTTATACCATACGACTACGACAATACACTTGGCACATCGCTGCTAATGAACGATGCTGGCAGACAAGACCCACTAAGGTGGGGAAAAACAAGCAATCCATTGATTGAAAAAATTATTGCCATACCCGAATATAAAACTTTATATATTAAATATTTAAACGAACTTATCGACCCCACAAAAGACTTGTTTCACCATAGCAAAGCCACTGCGCGCATATCGAAATGGCACGACATGATAGAGCCATATATCGAAAACGACACAGGCGAAGATATGTACATCGAGGACAAGCCAGCATCGTGGGGCAACCATCACAATTACAAACTTTTGGGCACTAGCAATAACTTTTTTATAATAAAAGCTGCGTCGATACCCAAACAATAAGTAAAATGTTTTTTTTTGAATAAATAAAAATGACAAAAATTAGTATTCGCATTGCAATAATTATAATAGCAATAATTGCTGCATTGTATTTTTTTCGTTTTCGCATCGACCTCACCGAGGATGGGCGCTACAGCATTTCGCAAGTGAGCAAAGACTTTTTGCGCAAAAACAGCAATGTTATTGATGTAAAAATTTACCTTCATGGCGATCTCAACCCTGGCTTTAATAGGTTGAAACGAGCCACAACCGATATGATTACCGACATGAGCAGCTACAGCAAAGGGCAATTCAAAGTTCAACTCATCAATCCTTCGGAAGCGGCTAATGCTGAGCAGCGCGAACAAAAACATGCCGAGTTGGAAGCGCAAGGCATGAAGCCGACAGCCATATACGAGCGCGACAAAGAAGGTAAAGCGATACAAAAAATTGTATTCCCCTGGCTCACACTCACGAGCAACGGACGCACCATACAAGTGCCTTTGCTCAAAAACATTGCGGGCAATGATGGCGAAACAAATTTGAACATTTCGATTGAAAATTTGGAATACGAAATTACCGATGGGCTGCGTAGACTGCTAAATACGAATGTGCCAAAAATTGCATTTATCGAAGGACACAACGAGCTCACTGAGGCCGAAACTTACGACATTAGCAAAACTATGAGCCGTTATTTTCAGATTGACCGTGGCAATATTGGCAACGATGCTGCAATATTGACACCCTACAAAGCTATTATCATTGCCGACCCACGCGAAAGTTTTGGCGAGAACGAAAAATACATTATCGACCAATACATTATGCGTGGTGGTAGCGTGCTGTGGCTTGTTGATGGCGCCAAACTCGACCACAATCGTTTGGCCACTGTGGGCAACACACCAGCCATCGATCACGACTTAAACTTGGCTGACATGTTTTTCAAATACGGAATACGCATCGGACAGAATCTTTTGCAAGACTTACAATGTATAAAAATACCTGTAAACATTGCACCTGCAGGCCAAAAACCTCAATTCGAACCTGCACCTTGGTATTTTTCGCCGCTATTGCTCACCTCGCAGTTTCATCCCATAACAAAAAACATTATGGAGGTGAAAGCCGAATTTGCCTCCTCTATCGAATACATCGACGACCCTAGCAAGGCTCGCCAAGCGCATTTATTACTTGCCACGTCGGACAATTCGCGCATTATCGGTGTACCATCAATCATCGACCTCGCAAGCACAAGCAGCAAGCAAGACATCAACACTTTTACACATAGCTACGTACCTGTGGCCGTATTGGTCGAAGGGCAATTCGAATCGGTTTTTCGCAATCGGATGGCACCTCCGGGCATCAACAACCCCTACCCTTTTGCCGAAAAAAGCAAGTCGGCAAAGCAAATTTTTGTTTCGAATGCGCGTATCATACGTAACGAAACCACTGGCATAGCTTCCGACTCGACAACCTTGCCATTGGGTTTCGACCGATATATGAATATGCAATTTGGCAACCGCGACTTTGTTCGCAATGCCATACTTTACCTCACCGACGACCAAGGATGGCTGCTATTGCGCGAGCGTAGTATAAAAATGCGTTTGCTCAACAAACAAATTATTCAAAATCATTTGCGCGTGTGGCAAGTGCTCAATGTGATAGTACCTTTGGTGATTCTGGCCATTTTCGGTATTGTTTTCAACTTTTTGCGCAAAAAGAAATATGGAAAAATAATTTAAATTTATATTGGAAGATTTGATATTTGAAGATTTGAAGATTTGAAGATTTGTCCCGAATGTTATCGGGATTGAAGATTTGACATTGAACAAAAAATTGAATTTTGGGGAATGGAAATAGGAATGTTGGACATAAAATTTGTGCAAGGTGTTGGTCCCAAAAGGGCTGTTTTGCTACAACAGGAACTTGGCATTCGCTCGGTTGAGGACATGTTGTACCATTTTCCTTACAAATACATCGACCGTAGCCGATTTTATTTTTTGCACGAAATGACGCCCAACATGCCACACGTGCAAGTGAAAGGCAAAATTATTCGTTTCGAAAAAGTTGGCGAAGGGCACAAACAACGCCTTACAGCCATATTTAGCGATGGGCGCGACAACATCGAACTTATTTGGTTTAAGGGCATTAAGTTTGTGCTCGAAAAATATAGTGTGAACACGGAATATGTGATTTTTGGCAAACCCAGTTTTTTTAATGGCAAATACAATATTGCACACCCCGACATCGACTTGCCATCGCAACTACCGCCACCCGAGCAAATGGGTTTACAGGCACATTATCATACTACCGAAAAAATGAAAACGGGCTTTTTAAACTCAAAGGCCATACAAAAAATTGTTCAAGGTCTTTTGCCCATGCTCAAAACGGGTTTACCCGATACGCTACCAGCTTATCTATTACAACGATATGCCTTGATGAATTTAACCGAGGCACTGATGAATGTGCACGCACCCAAAGATGCAAATGCCCTGAACAAAGCCCGGCAGCGATTAAAATTTGAAGAATTATTTTACATACAACTCAATATTGTGCGCCAAACAAAATGGCGCGAAATGCAATTTGCAGGTCATATTTTTGCTTCGATAGGCGAAACATTCAACAGCTTTTATTCACAGCAATTGCCTTTCGAACTTACCAATGCCCAAAAACGTGTGCTGCGCGAAATACGCATCGACATGGGCAGTGGCAAGCAAATGAACCGATTGCTACAAGGCGATGTGGGCAGTGGCAAAACCCTTGTTGCTCTTATGTGCATGCTCATGGCCATCGACAATGGCTTTCAGGCTGCACTTATGGCACCAACCGAAATTTTGGCCAACCAACATTTCGAAACAATTGTCAACTTTTTGGGCCACATGCCCGTGCATGTTGAGCTACTCACAGGATCGACACGCACAAAAAAACGTGTGGAATTGCACGAAAATTTGCGCAGCGGAAAACTAAACATAATTGTTGGCACACATGCACTTATCGAGGACAATGTGCTATTTGCCAACCTCGGGCTAGTAGTGATTGACGAGCAACACCGTTTTGGTGTGGCACAACGCGCTAAATTGTGGAAAAAAAACAATATACCGCCACATATTTTAGTAATGACAGCTACGCCCATTCCGCGTACTTTGGCCATGACATTGTATGGCGACCTCAGCGTATCAGTTATCGACGAACTTCCGCCAGGACGTAAACCCATACAAACATTTCATTATTACCAAAACAAACGACAAAGCCTCAATCAGTTTATTTACAAACAAATAAACGAAGGCCGTCAAATATACATAGTATATCCATTGATTAAAGAATCGGAAAAAAGCGATTTACAAGACCTCGAAAATGGCTTCCATTATGTGCGCGAAACATTTCCGAACATAAAAGTTGCCATGGTGCATGGCAAACTCAAAGCAGCCGAACAAGACTATCAAATGCAAATGTTTGTGAGTGGCGAAGCAAAAATTATGGTGGCCACAACAGTTATCGAAGTAGGCGTAAATGTGCCCAATGCATCGGTTATGATAATTGAAAATGCCGAGCGTTTTGGACTATCGCAGTTACACCAATTGCGCGGGCGCGTAGGACGTGGTGCCGACCAATCGTATTGCATACTGCTCACCGATGTTAAACTTGCTGCCGACACACGCAAACGTATGGAAATAATGGTGCGCACCAACGACGGCTTCGAAATTTCGGAAGCCGACCTACAATTACGTGGCCCGGGCGACCTTGAAGGCACGCAACAAAGCGGCATACCTTTCGAACTAAAAATTGCCGACTTGGCGCGCGACGGAAAAATGCTTGAAATTGCACGCAAAACTGCCATCGAAATTATTGAAGAAGACCCAAAACTTGAGAAAGTTGAAAACCGCGTATTGGTCAACCAAATAAAAAAATTAAACAACCGCCAATTAAATTGGGCTGTAATAAGTTAAAAAACCGCAATCAACTTTGATATTCTAGCATGTTTGATTATTTTTGGGAGATTTTTAAAAACCCTTCAATACAATACATCATGGAAAAAACACTCGTAATACTCAAACCCAGTGCTTTGCAACGCAAATTAATTGGTGAAATAATTAATAGATTTGAGAAAAAAGGATTAATACTTTGCGGAATGAAAATGATGCAGCTCGACGATGCGCTCTTGTCGGAGCACTATGCACATCTTTCGGAAAAACCCTTTTTTAATCGAGTGAAATCGGCCATGATGACCAGTCCAGTGATAGTAACATGCTGGAAAGGTATTGATGTTGTACAAATTATTCGCAATCTTACAGGCGTTACCAATGGCCGATTGGCGCAAATTGGCACCATACGTGGCGATTACAGCATGAGCTACCAAGAGAATATTGTGCACACATCGGATAGTATTGAAAATGCTGAGATTGAATTGGCTCGTTTTTTTAACGAAAACGAAATTTTCGATTATAAAATTGGAAATCTTCAATTCACTTATTCGGATGAAGAATTAGAACAATAATTAAACAAAATAAAATAAGTTTTTATTTGTGTTTTGACTATCACTTTTTTTTGGGTGAGAAACGCACAAATGGGAATGCGCCTGCAACAGCGTTGGCTTGCACAATTTAGCTAACGGCTAATTGCACAAAGCCATACAGCAATTTATAAAATGCTTATAAATTGACCATTACAATGTAGTTGAATAGGAAGATGATTGAGAAGGATAGGCACAAAACACAAATAAAAACAAAAAAAAGAGATTACAAATAATGTATTTTTTCGAACAACAAAAAACAATACTTATTTCGCTATTTACGCTACTCATGCTGTTTTGCACTGTTGAAGCTCAAAATACAGCAAATACATCTACGGCAACCCCAAAAACATCGGCACTAACTGCCGATGCTAAGTTGCCGCACGGTAACACGAACACAAAAGTGCCACCAACGCTTAACCCTAACGCTACAAAACCCAGTGCTACACCAAGCAACAAACCGCTTATAGTACAAAAAGATAGCATTGCACAAAACCGAAATTTATTGCTCGAACAACTCGAAGAAATTCTCGACGACCATCCATCAAATGATATTTACAATAATGTATGGCGCTCGGACAGGGTGAATCCGTATCGCATTCCGGTTGATAGTTTACCCGACTCGGTACGCATCGACATGTCGAAATTTGTTATTCCACATCGCGGCGTTGTTACATCGCGCTTTGGACCACGCCGCTACCGCTTTCATTATGGCATCGATTTAAAAGTAAATGTGGGCGACTCAATACTATCGTCGTTCGATGGCAAAGTGCGCATTATCGACTACGAGGCCAAGGGTTACGGGCATTATGTAGTTATTCGCCACGACAATGGTTTAGAAACAGTTTACGCACACCTTTCGAGCGTTTTGGTGGTACACGACCAAAATGTAAAAGCAGGCGAACTTATTGGCTTGGGCGGAAATACAGGTCGCTCAACAGGACCACATTTGCACTACGAACTCAGGTATTTGGGCAATGCGATAAACCCCGAAAACATGATTAATTTCTCTTCGGGCTTAGCCATATCCGACGAATATTTGCTTACACGACGCCGCTCGTTCCGACATATGGCCGACGTAAAAGCCATGCAAGCAGCACGCTATGTAACTGTACGCAAAGGCGATACACTTGGCGCAATAGCTGCACGCAATGGTACAAGTATTAATAATATTTGTCGATTAAATAATATCTCGCGAAATAAAGTTTTGCGTATTGGTCAGAAATTACGTGTACGCTAAACACAATAATTTATACAAAAAAAAATCCTCAACATTGCTTAAAGCTGGTTGAGGTTTTTTTTTATACATTACAATAAACTCAAACAGCACTTTATTGTTATTATAACGGAATAAAGTTTCGCAAACATCGAAATAAAATAAATAATATTGAAGCGATGCACGCACAAAATGCAATAAACGAGTTTAATAAAACACAACAATGACAGATAATTTTGCACATCGAGCAGCCGATTGGGATCAGCCATCGAAAATTGACATGACCAATATTTTTGTAAACGAATTGCTTAAAAATATTGCTTTCGACAAACAATGGACAGCACTCGAAATAGGCGCTGGCACAGGACTGGTTGGGTTACAAATTCTACCTAAAGTACAAAAAATGATTTTCGAGGACACTTCGGAAGCTATGTTACAGGTATTGCAAACGAAACTCACGGGCAACGAAAATATTGAAATTTGCTTGGGCGAAATATTTGCCTGCAATACAAAAATCGACTTCGCATGCTCGTGTATGGCCTTTCATCATATTCCCGATATCGATGCTGCACTTGCACATTTATCGAGCATTTGCAACCCCAACGCAACAATAGCCATTGGCGATATACGCTCGGAGGATGGTTCGTTTCACCGTTTCGAACCCATACCGCACAAAGGTTTCGACACCGATAAATTGAGCCTCAAATTTGAAAAAGCAGGCTTTGTGGTAGAGAAATGCTACACTTACAATGTATTGAAACGCGAGCGCATAGCAGGAATAATGAGCGCGTACGAACAGTTTCTGCTTGTGGCAAGGAAATTATAATTGCGTTACACTATGTAGCACTTATGCGCAACAAGCGTACAAAGTTGCGAATGCTTTCCATGTTGCAAATGGCCTTGTTGCGGGAAAACTGCGTGGCATCAAAATGCCCATCAACAGCAAGTGTGCGATAATGTGCAATAGCAACATCAGCGCGCGAAACAATTAATTTACACAAAAATGTAAAATCGGTCTTCCCTGTGTGCTTAACTTTGGCAATTGCGGCAAACAACTTTTGCTTGTAAGCATCGTAAATGTCTTGCAAAATGTGCAATTGCTTGTTTTGATTGGCCAATGTAGGGATGCCATCAATCGAATCATCGTAAATATCAAAAATATCGTTTTCGAACTGGCCAATCTGGCCTAAAAGAGCCACCAATTCTACATCGGCATCAAACAGTTCGTTCGCAAAAACACAGCGATACAACAGCATCGACGCTTCGCCCTTTTGATTCATAAAACTTTGCAATTCGTCCATCGAACAAGTATTCAAATTCGGTTTTCGGCTTTTCTCCTGCGCTTCGAGCACTTGTAGCAAACAACTATCGAACAATTGTTGGTGACAAATGCAAGGTTTTAAAATATCGAAAATGGCCAGCATTACATTTTCGAGCGGCGTAAAACTTTCGAGCTTTTGTGCTCGGAATAGCAAAGTCTGTATGCGAGCGTAATCGTAATTATATTTGTCAAAAAGATCATCGAACAAAGCAGTGAGTGCGCCCAAAGCTGTGAGTCCGAGGCGCTCGTTGTGCGACAGCGACAAATGGCGCAACACACAATAACTTTCGCCAGGCATAGCAGGTATCATAATGGCATACTTCTCTAAACGCTGCTTTTCGGTTGCATCGAGCTGTGCAAAAGCCTCGGGACATTTGCTTTTGAGCAGTGGCAAAAACACCTTTGCAAAGAATGCTTTTTGTGTTTGCACATTTTTGCCAAATTGGAACATCAATTGCAAAAGCGAGAGATAGACATTCATTAGTTTATATATTTTTTGAATATTGAGAAAATGCAATGATTGCAGACCTTGCATTAAATTAGACTCATGGTTTGCAAAATTACAAAAAAACTTATGCTAGATGCACAAAATATCTTGAGATTTAGTATTTTTGCAAATATCAATTATTTAAACGACATTAATAACAAAATTTAATGACAAAAATTATCTCCCCCTCGATACTTGCTGCCGACTTCAGCAATTTAGGTGCGATGTGCCAAATGATTAACGAGAGTAAAGCCGAATGGCTACATTTCGATGTGATGGATGGTGTATTTGTTCCCAATATCTCATTCGGCTTTCCGGTGATTGAAGCCATAAAAAAACATTGCAAAAAGTTTTTGGACGTACATATAATGATAGTAGAGCCGGAAAAATATGTCGAACGTTTTGCCAATGCCGGTGCCGACATGCTCACTTTTCATTTCGAAGCAGCTGCCGATCCCCACAAAGTGATCGACATGATTCGCGCAACAGGCATAAAAGTAGGCATTACCATTAACCCCGACATTGCGGTTGAAAAGCTCGAACCCTTTATCGAAAAAGTTGATATGGTGTTACTTATGTCGGTTTTTGCAGGCTTTGGTGGTCAAAAATTTATTGATGAAACCTATGGACGCATCGACACATTGCGTACAATGATAGCAAACAAAA
>CAZEVV010000114.1:0-9394 GCA_964515675.1 uncultured Paludibacter sp.
AAAAACGCTATCATTCTAATTTACAGAACAATAGCTTTTATAATTGTTGTCTTACTAGGACTCGAACCCAGACATACAGATCCAGAAACTGCAGTGCTACCATTACACCATAAGACAATGAATTTTTTAATGCCACAAAATTAAATATTTTTGTTTAAAAAACGAACAATTGATTGAAAGATTTAGTTCATAACTTCATTTGAAAAATACTGATTTTATTAAAAAATTAAGTGCAATACTATATTCAGATCATTTTAATTTGACTTCTTGTAAAAACTTCTTCAAAAAAAATTCAGGGAAATTTCATCAAATTCAAGCATAAAAACAGGCGAATAGTCGAATAAACAAATTTCGACATTTACAAATCGACAAAAGCACAATAACAAACTATATTTCTGCAACTTATAATCACCGCAACTTTTTTGCAAGCAGTTGCGAAGTTTGCACAACTAAGCTTCGTAACGCATTGCATTGTATTTAACTTAATTCTTATATATGAACATTTTACACATCAAACTGTATTAATTTTGCAAAATAATACATTTTACACATACAATTTCTTTGCAAACGTTTGCGTTGTAAAAATAATTATCTATCTTTACCGCCAAAATCACAACAAACTTTTTAAAACACTATTTTTTATGTACAGAATTATTAGCCTCGCAACGATGCTTATCGTTGTCAATCTGTTGGCTTCGGCTCAATATTTTACTATTGAGCAAACACAAAAGCTAACAATTCCCGCTAACGAACGCGCCTTTTACCCTGCGTTTAGTCCTAATGGCGAGTTTTTAATATTTACAAATGCCGACTATAGCGGATTAAAAACACTACAACTTTCGAATGCTGCTGTGCGCACTATCACTACCGATGCCGGCGCTGGCTACCAAGCACAAATAAGTGCCGATGGACAAAAAGTACTCTACCGCAGCACAAGCTTTGTGAACAACATTCGCCGCAACGCACTGGTGGAACAAACACTAGTAACAGGCGAGCGCAAACAAATTGTTGCACCTACACGCGAAGCTCTTCCGGCACGCTTTGTTGGAAACGATGCAGGTTATGTAAGCGAACGCCGCATGGTGCGACCACAAAACAATACAACAACACGTATGATTAGCATCGAAAACAAAAAAATGGTGCTATACGAAAACAACACGCGCCGCGAACTTACCCCCAACGGTGCAAACGAGAGTTACTTTTGGCCTTCGGTTTCGCCCGACGGCAAACAAATTGTATACACCGTAGCTGCAAAAGGTACTTTTGTTTGCGACATAAACGGACGCAATGTACGCTCGCTTGGAAAACTTGGGGCGCCCAAATGGCTCAACAATCTTTGGATCGTTGGCATGAACGACATTGATGACGGCGAAAAAATTATTTCATCGGATATATATATTGTATCGGCCGACGCAAAAAAGCGCCAAAAAATTACACCCAACGAGCTTCGAATTGCCATGTACCCTGCACCATCGGCCGATGGCAGACGCATAGCTTTTAATACCGACAAAGGAGAATTGTATATTATGAACATCGTAGCTAAATAAGGGAGGACGCAAAAATGAAAAAAATTATAACTACAGCTTTATTTATATTGAGTTCGTTCATAATACTATCGAACAACTTAAACGGCATTAAAATATACATTAATCCGGGGCATGGTGGCTGGGATGCCAACGACCGCAATGTGGAAACCATACCATTTGCTATGGGCGATACATTGGGCTTTTATGAGTCGAAAAGTAATTTGATAAAAGGGCTTTATTTGCGCGATTTATTGCAACAATCGGGCGCAACAGTTTTTATGTCGCGCACACTCAACCGCAGTGTCGACGACCGATCGTTGTCGGAAATTGCCGAAGAAGCCAACGCCAACAATGTCGACGCATTTTTATCGATACATAGCAATGCCATTGGCACAAATGCTGGAACAAACTTTTTGCTACTGCTTTATCATGGACCCGACAATGCTCCTGTTGTAGCACAAAGTTTACCCATGTGTGTAGCTGCATGGCCACGCCTTATGAGCAACAAACTCACAGTGTGGACGCACTATACAACATCAACGAACAATCGTGGCGACCACAGTTTTTATGGCAACACCAGTGGTTTAGGTGTACTGCGTCCACTCACAGTACCCGGATTTTTGTCAGAAGGTTCGTTTCACGATTACAAACCCGAAACACACCGATTGCTGAATGCAGATTATTGCAAACTCGAAGCTGTAAATTTCCACCGTTTTTACTTGGATTATTACAGCGCAGCATTGCCTTCGACAGGTATTATTGCCGGCTGGGTAAAAGGCGCCGAACAAACCATAAACCACGCACAATTTGTGTACAAAGCTGGCACCGACGACCGCTGGCTACCGCTCAATGGCGCTACCGTTAAACTTATGAATGCTGCTGGCGACTCACTCAATGTATATAAAGTGGACTCTCTTTACAATGGCATATTTGTATTTTACGATTTAGCGCCAGGCACTTACAAACTCAACTACAAAGCTGCCGACCATACTTCGCGCGATACAACAATTACTGTTTTGGCAGCAACAACTACCTATGCAAATGTAAAATTGGTCAATCCGAACATTGTAATACCAAAAGACGATACCCCCGACTTCCCTAATCCAACACAAGATGCAGGCACGGCGGCACTCAACCATTACAATTTTGGAACAGCAACAGTGCAAACACCCGATTGGCTTACAAACACAAATATTAAACGCATATTGTACCGCAACGAAAAATATTATGTACTCACGCGCGACCCCAAAATTATGGTAATAAATGCCACAACAAATGCCAAAATTTCGGAAATGAAACTCGACAATATTAGTGGTGGCACTGAAATTATTAGCGACATAGCATTTACTTCGGATGGTTATTTGTTGGCCTGTAATAAAGATACTATCAGTTTGCCCGAAACAAAAGGACGCTTTTTTAAAGTATATACTTGGGACAACGACGATGCAACGCCCTCGCTCCTATTTCAAACCCAAAATCAAGGCAACTGGCTCAACAGTGTGATAGGTGAAACATTTACTGTTGCTGGACCACGCTGGCGTTGTAACATCATTACTCCAGGCGTCACTACCGGCACAACAAAAGCCATTCGCCTTGTAGGATTAACTTACGAAGAAGGCATTGCGCATATTGGATACAGATACATGATTGATGCAAACAACTACACCGAAGCACTTTGGGGGCGCCACATACGCTTTTCGGCATCGCCCACTGGCCGCGACCATTTTTACCTTGATAGCGAGAAAGTTTTGGCTACCGAATATCAGTTCGACTGGACAAAACCCGACCGCGACCCGCTTGTAAACAAAGGTTCGTTTGCCGAAGTGTCGGGATTTGCAATTAACCCCACTGCACACGGAAATTTCTACTTCCGCAATGCATCGCAAGTATTTATGACTGCACCAATGAGCAAAAACGACTCCACCGAAGTGAGTGTAGCAATGTTCAACATAAGCAATGGTTTGCCACAAGCACGCAAAATATCGGATGTAGTTCCGGCCAATGGCTTAGGCACTACAAAAACGCCATTTATGGCATCGGCTGCACGTGTTAACGGCTACGACATTGACATTATGATAATGGCCGAAAACCAAGGCATTGCACGCTATCGCACTATTGCGCCAACACTCAAAGCCAATGTCTATGCTTCGGAATTGCGTGCTGCACCAAGTACAGGAGGTTACGACTTACAATTCACGCTCAACGACGCATGCGACGTAGTGATTGAGATACTCGATGGCGAAAATATAGTAAAAACAATTCAAGCAGGAGCATTGGCCAAAGGTCGTCGCACAGTGAATATCGACCTTGCCGACTTACCCGAGGGCGAATTGCAATGGCGTGTACGCGCATCGGCGCACAGCATCGACCGACCAATGAAAGTGAGCAACGACACTTGGGTACAATTACAATACTACTCGCCACGTGGTGTGGCTGTCGACAATAATATTGATAGCGAGTTTTTTGGTCGCGTATATGCTTCCGAAACAGTTCCTGGCGCAGTTACCAACCGTGCAACAAAAGACGGCATATACATACTCAACGCAGCACTAGAAGATGTAACCAACCAAGGCGCTAACAGTTATGCAGGCGGTGTAACTTGGGGCGGAGCAAGTTCACCCATGCGTGTAAGCGTTGGCGAGGACAGCAAAGTTTACCTAACCGATTGGAGCGATGCCAACCCAGGCGTTTGGATTATGGATCCAGCAAATCCGTCGGCAGCATTTAAACCTGTATTTAGCGGACTCACTGTGGCCACAGGCTTGGCATCGAAAAATGGTGTAAATGTACATGGAGCTATTTCGCACTGTTGGGCAACAGGCAAAGGCGACGACACGAAACTATTTACGATAGACAAATATTATGTTGATGCTGTAGCAACAAATCGTGGTAACCTTTTGCAATACAATATAGGAACTTTGCAAACACCATGGCAAACCCCACCTAGCGCCATTGTATTTAACGATGGATTGAACGGAAATTTACAGCAAAACTACAATAATTGCATAGCCCCCGATGGCCGTGGTGGTTGGTGGATTTCGCAACACCGTGCCGAAGATACAGCACCCATCCCTTCGCTCATACATGTAAAACCCGACGGAACAGTATCGTTTAACTCAGGACGCACACCATTGCTCATTGGCAACTCGGTAATGGCAGGTATGGCAGTAAATGCCGAAGGCGACAAATTGGCCATGGGATGCCAAAACGAAGTAAAAGTTTTTGCTGTAACATTCGACAGCAATGGCGTACCAACCCTCAGCTTACTACACTCAATAAAACCAGCCATGGGCAACAATACCGTAGGTTTGTCGTACGACCGTGCAGGTAACCTATATGTAATTTCAAATTCGAGCGAGCGCTTAGGTGTGTGGGCAATGCCAAAAACCAACAATAGCTTTGTAACGCCATCGCCTGCAACGCAAAAAATTGTAGTTATTCGCTCGGGTATCGACAACAACAAAGCCCTCGAAATGCAAGTAAAAGTATATCCAAATCCAGCACGCGACTATATAAACATCGAAGCCGCTGGTTTTAACATACAAAGCGTTGAACTTTTGTCGCTTGATGGTCGTTTAATAAAAAAACTCGACACAGCAATACAACAAGTTCAGTTCGACTTATCGGGCATAAACAAAGGCATTTATCTATTAAAAATAAATGCAGCCGGCAAAACAAAAATGGAACGAATAGTAGTACGATAACATCTTCGCAATATCAATAAAAAACACAATTAAAAAACACTGCTGTGCAACATCATCATGGCAGTGTTTTACAAACAAAAAAAGCAAATTTCAATTATTATAAATCTATTTTAAAAATTAAATGTTATGAGAAAAATTACTTTATTTTTAGTGACGCTTGCCATTAGTGTAAGCACAATGGCCGTAGGTGGCCTATCGGGTACATATAAAGTTGGTACTGGCGAAGTAGCGCCAAATTTTGCATTACTAAGCGAAGCAGTTACAGCCATTAACACGCAAGGACTAGCTGGTGATGTAATTCTAGAAATTACGAGCGATATTACTGAACCAGCGAATATCGGATTGGCAAAAGTATTTGGTGCTCATACACTGACTATAAGGCCTAGTGCAGATGAAGATAGGACAATCACTTTTACACAATCAGGTGACAACGGTGCTAGCTCAGGTAATTTCGTATTAGGTTTAGCAAGTGTAAATGACTGGACAACAATTGGCGTTGTTGAAAATGTTACGATTGACGGTTATGCAGTAGGTGGAAACACTCGTCGCCTTAAATTTGTGAATGTTTCTACTAACAACAATGCATGCAAACCCATACACATAATTGGTAATGCAAATAACATTGTCGTAAAAAACTGTATTCTGATAGATAACACAAGTGGCTCGTCAGCTTTTGGTGTTGTTACAATTCGAGTGCGCAATAGCAGCTCAATAGATTATATTCCAAATAACATCACAATAGATAATAATGAAATAAAAAGCATTTCAAGCACTGCTGCTGGCATTTTTGTTTCAAACTCAGGCACTCCAGTTGGGCGACCTGATGGATTATTATTTAAAAACAACAATATCGATGTTCGTCACAGGGGAATTTCACTCAATTATTCAGGAACAAGTATTGTTGACAACAATACAATTAAAGTCAATCAACCAGCATCAGGCATGGCTAGCTTTGGCATTGGTGGCACATCAGCTGGATTAGTATTAACTACAATCTCAAACAATAGATTAATCCAATTAACAACAGGAAATATTGCTGGTGGGACCAATGGCATACGAGGTATTCAAGCAAGTGCGGGTGGAACATGGAATATTTTCAATAACTTTATTACTGGATTTGGCACTGCTACAACTGGAACTACAGAGGTTCTAGGCATAAGAGCAGGCTCTGCATCAAACATTTACAACAACACAATTGTTCTTAACAATGTAACAACTACTGGACCGGGAACTACGCCAGCAAGTTGTATAGTGAACTACGGAAGTGCTACAAATATCAAAAACAATATACTGATTGTTGAAGAAGATGATTTTGCAGCTTATGGAATATATGCATCATCTGGCATTACAAGTTCAGATTACAATATAATTTATCGTACTGGAACTAACAATGCAAATATTGGATTCTCAGCTGCCACTAACCGTGCAACATTAGATGATTGGAAAACAGCAAACTCTTCATTAGACATTAACTCCCAATCAGTACCCGTTAACTTCGTCGACGCTGCTGCCGGTGATTTGCGCATTGCTGGTCTATCGATACAGGACAATATGTTGGCTGTACCTCGTTTGCCCGAAGTGTTGAAAGATATGTTTGGCACCGACCGCGCCGAAATAACCTATGCTGGTGCGCACCAATCAACTTTGCCATTCGTGGTATCGGCTGTTGAAGCACCTGCTACTCAACAACGCATTGCTCGCACTGCAACAGGTATTTTTATCGAACTCGACCGCACAGCGAATATCGAAATTTACACCGTAAATGGTATGCTTATCGAACGTGCTCGTACAAATAACTACTCGCGCGACCTCAACAATGGTATTTATATCATTCGTATCGATGGCGTTGCTACAAAATTTGTAAAATAAAACTCCTTTCTCCACTTTTATCTCCACACTCCTTTGGGGTGTGGAGATTTAATTTGTACTTTTGCAAAAAATAAAAACTTCAATATTCACACGAAAGCTTTATTTTGCTTCTTTTACTCAATAAAAAAACGAAATGCTTGTATCAATTATGCAAAGTCAGAACAACAACGATTTCATTAAAAAAATTGAAACATACATTGCCAAAGGCGATTTTAAAAAAGTACTTGCCATCGACAGCTCCGAACTTCAATATTCGCTTTTACGTAAAAGAACCATTCACGCCATCGACTATTACAAGCAATTGGTAAAACGTATTTACCTCGATTTTAACCTTGGACAAGAAGCCCTTCAAACACTTTTAAAACGTAATGATATTGCATTTACGCCCGAGCTTATACAAGAATGGGAAGATAAATTGTGGCTTGAATATAAAATAATTGATGGGCAAAAAATGTATTTCAACAGAGCTGTGAGCAATTTAAATTTAAGATTACAGCAACAAAACGAGCAACAACGCAAAGATTATTTATTGCGCGATGATTTTGCTATTTTCAAAGCCAAGTATGCCGAACATTTGCTCGAAAATTACCCTGCCACCAAAGCCATTGCCCCACAACATTTTAAAGTGTATTTTAGGGTAACTGTAAAACCCAACACAGTGCCCGATGGCGAGATGCTAACATGCTGGCTGCCGTATCCGCGACAAGACTACGACTTGCAAACCAATGTTCGAATGATTGAACATTTTCCCAAAAAACGCCGTATTAGTCCGGCCAACAACTCGCATCAAACCATTGCATTTCAGCAAAAAGCAACAAAAGATAAGCCCACAATTTTTAGGGTTTGTTACAAATTTAGCTCCTTTGCTCGCTATTTCGATTTGGAAAGTATGCAAATTATACCCTACGACAAAACAACCGAATTGTACCAAAAATACACTTCCGAGCAATTGCCACACATACGTTTCGACGAACAAATACAACAACTCACGCAGCAAGTTGTAGGCGATGCACGCTATCCGCTCGAAATAGTAAAACGTATTTACAATTACATTTGCGATAACATAATTTGGTCGGGGGCGCAAGAATATTCGATACTCAACAACATACCACAATATGTGCTACAGCATTGCAAAGGCGATTGTGGCATGCAAACATTTTTGTTTATGTCGATGGCGCGTTACAAAGGAATCCCTGTACGCTGGCTTAGTGGTTTTATGTTACATCCCAACAAAGTAAACCTGCACGACTGGTGCGAGGTATATTACGAAAACGTTGGCTGGGTGCCGCTCGACATGTCGTTTCAGCGCCTACCACACGACAATAAAAAAGTTGAACAATTCTATTTTTCGGGCATCGACGCCTATCGACTTGTTGTAAACAACGATATATCGGGAATATTCTTCCCCACAAAAAAACACTTACGCAGCGAACCCTACGACTTTCAGCGCGGCGAGGTAGAATGGAATGGCGGCAACCTCTATTTCGACCAATGGACACACAAAATGGAAGTGGAAATTGAAGAGGAAGAAATGTAAGCTAAATTGTAAACCGATCATAATTAACTTTTAACAGGAAATTTATTAAGCAACTTTTAAAAAGTTACACGTTACTTTTTAAAAGTTACACATTACTCTGTTGAAAGTTACACGTTACTTTTAAAAAGCTACACGTTACTTTGTTGAAAGTTACACGTTACTTTTAAAAAACTACACGTTACTTTGTGGAAAGTTACACATTAGTTTGTGGAAAATTACACATTAGTTTGTGGAAAATTACACCTGTGTCGTAAAATAAATATAAATGCCGTGTTGGAATGATAATTTAAGTTTTACATGTTGATGTTTGAGATTCCTCGCTACGCTTCGGAATGACAGGTTCATTTTTTGGTGAAGGGAGAGGGAGATTTGCAATCCTTGCCATTAAATCGTAGCACGGATTGCAAATCCGCGCTAGCGGCATTAGTCATTCCGAATGAGAAAGCAAGCGTAGCAAAGTTTTCGATATGAGCCTGCCTGCTGTAGGCAGGGAATCTCAATTGTTGATGCATATCAAATTTCGGTAGTCATAGAAGTCTGACCTTATTGCTTTGGCACAAACCTAGGGTTAAAAGGTATTTTGAAAAGCCCAACATCAAATTTTAAAGTAAGAATGGAATCATTAATAATACTCGAATATGTTTTATAATCCATTTTTACTGCTTCAAATGCATTATCTACTCGCCCCTTTTTACTGTTGCCGTTTGAGCATTTCCGATTTTATTTCGCAGCCCGAGCAGCCGTCGCAACTTGTGCAG
>CAZEVV010000115.1:0-9361 GCA_964515675.1 uncultured Paludibacter sp.
TTTTGTGTTATTTTGTGTAAAATTGTTCACAATGCTTTGGGTTCTAAATTTGTCATAAATTTTGTTGTTTTTTATTTTTAGCCTACTTACGAATGCTCTATTATATCTACATTTAGCTGCATTAATATGTGCATTTTTGTTTTAAATTAATTGCCAAACTATGGGTTCGCACGTTTTTTTACAAATACTTCACAACCATGTATACCGATACGGCAAGAAGGAAGAATGCGTAGATTTTTTTGAAATAGCTGCCTGGGAGTTTTATGCCAATTTTGGTACCGAGCAATGTGCCTGCTACCATGCCTGTGGCTATGAGTGCAGCATACGTAAAATTGAAATGTCCGTTTTGCGCATAAACAACTACGCTGGGCAAGCCCACTGGGAGTTGTAGTGCCGCAAGCGAAGTGGCTGCTGCAGCTTTGGGGCTGTAGCGGTAAATTTTAATTAGCACTGGCACAATTATCAATCCGCCGCCTTTGCCAAAAAGTCCGGCAACCACACCAGCTCCTAAACCTACCAATATGTAGGTCCAAAGTGCGCGGCGAATGGTTTCGGTGTTTTCGGGAGCAGCTGCTTTGTTTTTGCCAAAAAAGCGTTTAATATCGAAATAATCGAGTGCAACATATAGTAAAAACGCTGCGTAAAGTTTCGACAAAAGCTGCTCGGATACATTGATGGCAAACTCGGCACCCACAAATGAACCTAAAAATAAGCCTGCCGATATAAGTAAAGATTCTTTTATGTTGATGAAGCCAGCTTTGTAGTACGACACTACGCCCAAAATGCCCACAGGCAAAAGCATGGCAGCCAGCGATGTGGCATTGGCATCGAGTATTTCGAGACCAAACAACGCAATGAGTGTAGGCACCATAATTACGCCACCACCAATGCCAAAAAGCCCCGATAGTATGCCGGCTGCAAGTCCTAATATTAGCAAACCTATTTCCATTGTTGATTGAATTTATTGTTTCCTTGCCGCAAAATGTTGTTCTTTGTTTTGCTCGCGGTGGATAAGATTTACCTCGACACCAAATTTTTCGTTGATGTATTTTGCCATGTATTGGGCCGAATAAACCGACCGGTGTTGTCCGCCAGTGCAACCGAAACTTACCATAAGGTTGGTAAAACCACGGTCGATGTAGCGTTTTACCGATGCGTCGACCAAATGTGTTGCATGGTCGAGAAAGCTAATAATTTCGCCATCTTCTTCGAGGAAAGTGCGCACACTCTCGTCGAGACCTGTTAGGCTAGCATAGCGCTCGTATTTTCCTGGGTTATTCACTGCGCGACAGTCGAATACATAACCGCCGCCATTGCCCGAGTCGTCGTTGGGGATGCCTTTTTTGTACGAGAAACTGTACATTTTTACCACCAGTGGCTTGCGTACCGTTACTTCGCGAAATTGCTTCAGCTCGGTCATTTCGTTCAATACTTTTAGCAAGTAAGGATATTCGTTGGGGAGGTGCGGCAATATAGCACGTAAGTTTTCGAGTGCAAATGGTATGCTTTGTAGGAAGTGCGGCTTTTTCTCGAAATAGCCTCTAAAACCATATGCGCCTAGCACTTGAAGGGTGCGAAACAATACAAAGTGTTGCAGTTGCTGACGAAAAGCAGTTGCATCGACAGGCATAATTTCTGCCAGTGCCTCGAGGTATTCGTTGAGCAATTCTTCGCGCAACTCGTGCTTATAGTTGGCCTTGGCTTGCCACAAAAACGAAGCTATGTCGTAATAAAGTGGTCCTTTGCGCCCGCCCTGAAAATCGATAAAATAAGGTGCCCCATCGCGAATCATTACGTTGCGACTCTGAAAATCGCGGTACATAAAAGTGTTGGTGGGCGATTGCAATAAAATATCCGAAAGACGTTGAAAATCGTCCTCCAAAAGATTTTCTTGAAATTCGAGACCTGTTGATTTGAGAAAGCAGTATTTAAAATAATTCAAATCCCATAATATGGAGCGCTGATTGAAGCAGGGTTGGGGGTAACAAAGCGAAAAGTCGAAACCTTCGGCACCTTTTACTTGTACCAATGGCAAAAGGCGTATGGTGCGGCGCAGCATGTCTTTTTCTTCGTCGCAAAAAACGCCTGTTTTGCGCCCCTCGGCCAAAAAGTCGAAAAGCAGCGTGTCGCCCAAATCCTCTTGTATGTAGTGCAAACCAGCGGGCGACATGGCGTAGCATTTGGGTACAGGAATGCCTTTGGATGCAAAATGTTGTGCCATGGCAACAAATGCGCGGTTTTCTTCCACCGAAGTTCCTTCCACGCCAATGATGCTGTGTTTTTTGCTTTCCAAACGATAGTATTTTCGATTGGATCCTGAGGCCGACAGTTCTTCTTTCGACAAAAGCTTGTCGCCACAATATTGTTTAAAAAGTAATTCTAGTTCGCCCATAATATTTACATTTACAATTTATACATTTACTATACATCATTTCCACTTACACTTTCAATCTTTCCCATATTGCCTATCCATACTTCGGACTTTCCGCTATTTTGAAAATTGAGCATAAAGATAGTGTAAGTTTTTCGAAGCAGAAAAACAAAAGTGTCCAAAAAAACAAAAAACCATGAATTCGAATCCGAACTCATGGTTTTTAATTACTTAAACTCTATGGTTTATTTGTTCTCGTTGCGTTTTGCATAACGAGTCATAAACTTGTCAACACGTCCTGCTGTATCCACCAATTTCGATTTACCAGTGTAGAAAGGATGTGAAGAACTAGAGATCTCTAGTTTTACAACCGGATAACTAACACCGTCGATTTCGATTGTTTCTTTAGTGTTAACGGTTGAACGTGAGAAAAATGTATCGCCATTCGACATATCTTTAAATACGACTGTACGATAACTTTCTGGGTGAATTCCGCTTTTCATATATATACTAATTATTTATTTTCGACTTTACATTTTATTTTGGCTTGCAAAAGTACATATTTTTATCCAACGAACAAAGCATTTCATGTTTTTTTATGCTAAATATTTCTTTTATACCTCAAAATGCATGTGTGTCGGCATCTTTTATGCTCGTTTTTTACATTAATGACTGCTTTTGCAATTCATTTTCTACTTTTTTGTTGTTCAATATCTGTTATCAACATTGGCAAATCTATAGCCTTCGTAATGCATTTCGCAATCGTTTGCTTATTTTGCTTTTTAATTGAATTGATTTTGTGTTTTATTTTGTCCGAAAACTGTATATCTTTGCATAAATGCAGCTATTTTTTTATTTGCAATTTACGCATTAAAAATTTTGAGCTAATAATTTTTATAATGTGTTTTTTTGTTGGTCACAAATACGTCAATATTATGAATAAAAAGTTTTTCGTTTCGGCTTTGTTTTTATTGCTCGCTTTCGTGTTTTTAAGTGCGTGTAAATCCAAAGAGATAAGTGTTAGTGTATTGCTTCAAAACGTCAATCGTTCGGTGCCTTCTATTTTTTATCGCGATATGGTTGATTTGCTTAACAACGAGAAGTACCTTACACAGCGTGCCGAAATGAGCGATAGCCTATATGCCATTGCGCTTAAAAACGAGTGGATACCATTGGTTTTTGCCGATACTGCTGTTTTTTTGTACAAACACAATGGTGCGCCCGATACCGATATTCGTATAATGGGCGATTTAAATGGTTGGAGTCTCAATCGCGAACCGCAAGTTGTGCTACACGCATTTACCGATACAGGCTTATTTTATGGTATTTACAAAGCCCCCAGCACCAGTACGCGGGTTGATTACAAAATTCGTGTTGGAAGTAATTTTATACTCGACCCAGGCAACAAACGTTTGGCATGGGGTGGTTTCGGATCGAATTCCGAATTGGCGCTTTCGGCTTATGTTGCGTCGCCTTGGCCCATCGAGCGCAGCAACACGGCTAAGGGTAGCATGTCGGATAATATCACACTTAAAAGCGATGCCTTGGGCTACGATATTAACATAAAAGTTTACTTGCCCAATGCCTACGACAACACGAAAACTTATCCGCTGCTTGTAACTACCGATGGTCACGAGTATAGCAACTCGCGCCTTGGAGCTGTCAATGTAGTGGCCGACAATATGATAAACGATAATTTAATTACGCCACTGATAATTGTTTTTGTGGACCCGCGCGACCCTAAAAGTGCACAAAACAAGCGACAAACCGAGTATGTCGCGAATGATAAGTTTGTTCAGTTTCTTGCTGTTGAGCTGCTTCAATATCTCGAAAATAATTATGCTGTTACGACACAGGCAAATCAGCGTGCTATTTTGGGCACCTCGCTCGGCGGTTTAAACAGTGCCTATTGTGGTGTAAAATCGCCCACTAGTTATGGCTTGCTTGCTATACAGTCGCCTGCATTTTGGATTTACCCCGAGATTATCGATCTTTATCGCAATGCCAGCACACAAAATCTGAAAATATACATGGATACGGGCAATATTTACGATACCGAAGTAATGGCACGCAACATGCAAGCTGTACTAAACGACAAAGCATACCCATTGCATTATGCCGAATATAGCGAAGGGCACTCGTGGGCCAATTGGCGCGCAAGAATCGACGATATTTTGCTTTATTTTTTCAGAAAATAAGATTGACTGAAATTGAATAACATAGTTTGTGTGATGCAATGTTTAGTCAATGTTGTATGGATAGTCCTTTATTTTTCTCTTTTTATGAAAATCATTCCTTTGTATTTGCCAATAGAATCGATAAACTGTAGTTTTTCGATGGGTTCGCAGCATTTTTAATTAACGGTTTTATTTTTGTTTAATAAAGTCATTTTTAATAATATCGCTACATCTGTATTTTGTACGTAAAATATGAATTAATGTGTCATTTCTTAGAATAAAACGTTCGTTGTAAAACATTATATAAATTCTGTGATATTCTGGATTGCAGCCTTTTACAGAAGTGCGTTCTACATATTTAGATGTATCGCCTATTAACGGCGGAGCAATACAGTCATCTCCAAAATATTGCAAATAATAGCATTCTTTTGGCTGAAAGCTATTTAGGATAATTGTATCATCTTTCAATGTCCAACTGCCTTTTGATAAAAAAGACGAAGTACAAGCACCACCATCGAAAACAAATCCATTCATAAAGTCAATTTCCAATTCTGCCCCATATTCAAGTTGTCTTACTGAATGCCAAACACCTAAATAATCTTCAAGATTTATTTTCTTCGAATCTTCGTTGTTATCATTTGACTTGCAACTGTATAGCAATATTATTGCTATTAAATAATATAATATGTGAATTCTCATTCAGATTTATTGTTGTACGTTGTTCGTTATATAGTTGTTATTTCTTTTAGTCTTCAAAAACATCTGCATTCAACAGCCTTTAATCGCCATTTCCATTCATTTTATTAAATTTCAGATCCCAAACTTTTCGTGACTCAATATCAGTATTGATTTTGATTTGATTTTTTTCAAGAGTTAATTTAATCTTGTTGTTGATTTGATGTTTTTTTTAATAAAGTTATACATACTCACAAACCTCATGTGTTGCCAATTTTACTCAAGGCGCTTCCGCAAATATTTTTTTACAAAGTAATTGCAAAACTATAACAATTATTGTGCGATGCAAAATTATCATGCTATTTTTTATTTTCGGGCTATTAATTTCTTAATTTTATTACCATCGTAAATAAACACCTCCATCAAATTCAAATTTTGTAATTTTTTGTTTCATAGGTTTTACATTCTGCTCTACTGAATTATCAGCTGTCCATTCCATTTTGTTCAATTTATATGGAATAGTTTTTTGAGTTGTCATCCAGTTCGACTTAATTTGAAGTCCTAAATTAGCTTTTCCAATTGTAGCAACATCAAAATTTATTTCGAGCTCGGGTAAAACAAAAAACGAAATTGACGATTTTACTTTATAATCATAAATTGCTTTGTAATTTGTCGAATTTGCAGTCAAATGTATGGTTCTATTAAAGGCGGGTGAAATACTTGTACATAAATTTACAGATAGATTTAAATGTATAAACTTATAATCAATTGGTAAATTAACACCACCGCCAAAACAATGGTCGTAGTTGTATATACGTTTACCATCTGTTTGTTTTATGTATGTGTATACTTTGGGGTCGAAATGTTGAAATATTTCATCCATTTGTAACGTTTGTGGTAGTGCAACGTACATTGCTGTAAAACCTATCCATTTTTTATGGTTGTAAATTCCTTTCAAATAGAGGTAATTAGGCGATAAGCTTGGGTCTAGGGCTATTCTAAAATCTGTTTCAAGCTTACTGTTCCAACTGTTATTAAACCTTAGCTCTAAGTATTCGTATGCAGGAAAATCGTTTGTGTATTCGAAATAATTCATCAAATCAATTTCATCATTAGGAGAAGATGGGTGGGGGGTATGCCAAATATCGCGTGTGCCATATGCAATTGATAATTTTGAATTTCGGGGAGCTTCTGCACTAATATTTTGAATAATTAAAAGTGCAATTACAATCAGCTTATGTGTTTTAATTTTATTTATTTTCATTATTTTCGATAAATTGGATGGCTAATGTTTTTGCTTCTAATACACTGTTGTCCGATAAAAAAACTTTTACTTTAAATTGACCTGTTTTTGAGTTTGCAGGAATTTTGCAAACCACATTAATTAAATTGTAGGGGTTTGCATAGGAGCCACGATTAATGATGCTATAGGCATTCGAAATTTTAGTATAAAGAGGCTTGTTGTCGTCAACTAAAAACTCGTTTGTTATATTATGCCCCGATTGTATTGTGTCGTTGAAATATTGTAATGTAAAAATTTCGATTTTCACAATATTCTGATTTGTTGAATACATTTTAAAATTTGGTGGCTCACTTCTGGCAGAAATTGTTTCGAAGCTGTTGAGGTTTGAAGTGATTTTTGACATAAATATACTTTTCGATTTCAGGCTGTCGCTTACAGTTATAGATAGTTGAATTTGGTTTTTGTTTATTTTTTCAACAGTAATAGTGTCGTAATTTGTATTCGGATACCATGCATAACGTGCCGAAACTTTCAAGCTGTTATAGTTAAACAAAATAGGGTCTGATTTATAATTCTCATCGCAACTAATCATTAGTATAGCGAAAATCGAAATTGCAAAATAGAATAATGTGAATTTAATTCTGTTCATAAATGTATTTTTAAATCGTTTATGTGTGTATTAGTTTGATTGTCATTTTTTAGTAAGTTTAATGTTTGATGATTGATGGTTTTGAAAGAAAAAATGTTTCAATAGATTAATAAAAACATTAGTTTTTTGCAAATAAATGTTTGCGGGCTTGCCTGCCGCAGACAAGCCTGATTACTGTCGGGATCGTAAAGTTCACTGCCAGCTACGCCATTTCGGGGTCAGCCAGTGGGCATATCTGCGTGTTTGTGGCTGTAGTTTGACAAATTAGTAATCGAAACAATGTCAGAAGTGTTGTAAAATACTATTTAGTTGTTGGTTAAATAGCAACATAAAGTTAAACAAAAGTGTACATCATCCAACCAATGAGCATACGTGTTTTTATGTCAAATTATACGAAATCGAGTTTCTTTAAGTTTTCAATTGCTTCGAGATAACCAAATTTTTTCGCGGTATTAAAATCAATTAAAGCTTTTTCTTTGTCTCCGAGCGCGTAATACGCTTCACCTCGGTTTGTTATTGCGACAAAATTTTCAGGTTCAAGTTTTATCACCAAATTGTAGTCTTCAATTGCTTCTTCTATTTTACCTGTTACTTGAAAAAAATACCCTCTGTCATGCCGATAGGAAGCATAGTATGGCTCTAGTTCCAATGCTTTGTTGAAATCTAAAAGTGCAGAATCATAGTTTTTTAGCATCATGTAATTATTAGCCCTGTTGTAATAAAACTCTGCCATTTCAAATTCATTCAATTCGATTGATTTTGTCAAATCTTTAATTGCTTCTTCATATCTTTCCAGATTCGAAAATGCAATTGCACGATAATACAGACCATCAGAATTATTAATATTTATCTCTAAGGCAGCATTTAAATCTTTTAATGAATTCTCGAAATCATCATTCAAATTATACGCGATTCCCCTTTCTATTAATGCGACATAGTCATTTGGATTTTGCTTTATTTTTTCACTATAGTACTCTATGTCATCTACCCTGTTGTCAAGTTGTTCATAAAATTTCTTATAGTTTCTGTTTGTGAAATAAGTTGAGATTTTTTCGGCAGGATTGAATAGGTATAGAATTAATAAAATCAAATTAACTATTCCTATACTCAATGATTGAGTGCTAGTAAGTGAAAATGCAATATTGGGAAATATAATTAAGAAAATTATTAAATATAGTATCCAATTGTTGAGGTTGCCAAATAATCTGGCGTTCTTCGAATATGTATACCATTTAATATGTTGCAGTTTAGCAAAACCGGTATTCAAAATCTCTTTGAAAGTTTGTTCTGAATTATTATATCTTTTGAGATTATATTGTGCTTTCCCTTTTTCAAATATTGAATTAATATAATAATATTCTTTTCTTAAGTCAATGGTAAATTCAAATTCTTTTTCTCGAATTTTTTTGATTATCAGATCGAAGATTCTTATCGATTTTTCATAATTATAAGTTCTAGAGAAGGCAATACCACAATGGTGTAATATGAAAATTCTACGCAGAAATTCCTGTCTTGATTTTATTTCATTAAATCCGTCCTCTTTGTTGAGTAATATACGATATTTCTCATAAAATTTAATCTGTTCCGAAAAATCTTCCCCGCCTATTATTCTAAAGTCAAAATATAATTCTGTTCTAATCATGTGTCTGTTTTTTAGTATTGCTTTTTTGTTTGTTTTTTTTTAAGTCAATCTTTAGTAGATTCAGTATTTTATCAGTTGTTCTAATTTTATATAATGGTTTAGTCCAACCACCAAGTGGTGGCGAGTTGAGAAAACCATATTTAATTTCTGAAACAAAACTAAAAAAAACGATATCGTCTCCAACATTATACATTGCAGTGAATCTATTTTTCTCACCGAGTAAGTCAATTACAAAATCTGGTGTTTCGCCAGGGTATTCCATACTAGCCAATTCAAATTCAAGACTCTGCCAATAGATTAATTCATTTATAGTTAATTTTACAATCTCATGATTATTCACAGAAACTGAATGGATTTTTGAAATATCGCTAGATTTTAATTTATTCGGTGGAGTCTTAAATCCAACACCCAACAAAGTCAAAAACACTGTTAGAGTAAAAATATAAATAGTATAATTGTTTTTTAATTTCATTTTTTTTAATTTCAAGAGTGCACTGCCTGCCACGCCATTTCGGGGTAAGCCAGCCAGTGAACATTGGCGTGCTTTAGGCGTTCGCCATTTTGTTTCTAGACAGTTGATCCAGGTCTTTGAAGGGCAGATGTT